>CAJXAZ010000007.1 GCA_913050015.1 uncultured Gammaproteobacteria bacterium | reverse complement strand
TTCTTCGTGAACCTATTCGTGGTGCTATGGAATTGGGTGATCAAGCAGAAATGGTAAAACCACCATTTATGGAGTCATTAAGAACACTTCTTAAAATACCTGCCTGGTGGGCTATGTGTCTAGGAATAGCCTTTGGCTCTTTCGCGTCTTATGCTCTCTCAACCTTTCACACTAAATACTTAATAGCTTTAGATCCAAGTTTTGATTTTCAGCATCTTATAATTCTATTAGGCATCATTAACGGGACAGCTTATGCTGGAGGTGCATTTTTTGGAGCTAGGCTGGCAGATTCATGGGGAAAAAGAGATATTCGTGCATACGGCTGGGTACCTGCAATCGCAATTAGTCTTTGCTTACCAATAGGTGTTGGCAGCTTCTGGGTGCCATCAATAGAGACAAATCTTATTCTTTCTACATTCTTTTTACTTTTTGTCGGTATGTATCTAGGACCAAGCTTTGCAATTGCACAAACTCTTGCTCCTATTAATATGCGAGCTATGTCTACTGCCTTATTTTTCTTTGTTCTCAATATGATCGCATTAGGCGGAGGTCCAACTTTTGCAGGATGGATGATCGATGTTTTTAAAGAAAATTATAATGATTTAGAATCAATGCGATATGCCATGTCTCTAACTTTTTGTATTTTTATACCTTCCATCATAAGCTTTTTAATAGTCTCTCGTGTCCTACCTAAAGACTGGGAGGCAGCAGAAAAGCGTAATCTTGAATTAGCTAAAAATGAATAATCTTTATAAAGTATTAACAACTCAAGAATGGGAGCTTGCAAATAGCAAAGGGTTTATTATTACTGAATTGGATAATAAAGATGGTTTCGTTCATCTTTCAACCTCCAAACAATTAGCCTCAACTCTATCACTTTACTTCTCTAAATTTGAAGAAGTTATTCTCATCCAACTGTCCTATGAACAAATAAAAAGCAACCTAAAGTTAGAATCAGTAGGTCCAAGTAGCAAGAGGAGCGGGTCTTTTTATCACTTATATGGTGATTTAAATATAAAGCATGCTTGTAAAGTATGGAATTTAAATAGAGGTGCATTTGCCTTACCTGAAGAAGTACTTTTGCAAGCTGAGCTTCCAGAGAAGCTAATAGGTAAGTCTATTGGAGTTTAAAAATACATAGCCAGTAACTTCTTCAATCTATTTATAAATCAAGTTATCAATTCTCTTCTCTCTAAAATTCTTAAATTAAATTGCTCTATAAAAAATTCCTTGAAAGCCTTCACTTTTGCGTTATCTCTCAAATCAGGATGATATAAAATCCAAATATTATTATCAAACTTATATTTATCAGGCCTATAAGCTTTAAGTTTGTGATTTTCAGGAAGTCCAAATCCAGAAATAAGACTAACCCCTGTCCCAGACTGAATGTAATCAATAATTTCAGAATAAGAATTAGTTCTAATAATTATTTTGGGATTATTAACCAAACTAATTAGTCTTTCCTCCATATCTAATACACCACTATCGTCAACCCATACAATCCACTCTAGATCATTTACATCCTTGATTTTATCAATATATGATTCATCACCAAATATATGTACTGGAATTTTGCCTAGATTTGTTCCAATTAAGTCTTCATTAGGTTTGTTTGTTACCTGTATGGAGATATCAACTTGATGTAATGTAAGGTCAGCTTTGTTAGATGATGATTTAAGATTTAGGTCTATATTTGGATATTTTTTAATAAACTCGCTCGCCATAGCAGAAAGGTCAAGCCCTCCATTCACTGGCTTGCTTATAGTCAACGTTCCAGATAACTCAGATTGCTGAGTACTAAAAACTCTATGTATTTTATTTACCTGTTCCTCAACTTTAATAGCTTCTTTCTCTAAAGCTAGTCCTTGCTCAGTAAGCTGATAGCCTCTGTTATTTCTTTTAAATAGTTTAATATTCAACTGATCCTCAAGCTTATCCAGACGCCTACCAACTGTTGAGTGGTTTACTTCAAGTATTTTTGAGGCTGAGCTCAAAGAACCTGTCCTAGCTACAGCTAAAAAATATTCTAGATTACTCCAATTCATATATGCATATTCGCACAAATAATTTATATTTCCAAGTATTTTAAAGCATTTTTGCACAAGTAAAATGCATTTCCTATAATGTTATTATAATTAGAGTCATTGTAAGATTAATCATTACAAATACTTACTTTATAAGGGGCTTGAATTATGAAAAAATTTATTAAATATCTATTACTAGCAGCAGTCTCTTTATTCGTAATTTACTCAATACTTATAAGACAACCAGTATTTCAAGATAAAATACTAGAAACAGCTATTGATAAGATGGGTACATCTAAGTCTATGTCATATTTGCCTGAAGAAGATGCTTTAACAGCAGTTGTCTGTGGTTCAAGATCTCCAATCAACGATCCAAATAGAGCAGAGGCATGTATCTTGGTTCAAGCTGGTGATCAGATATTTATATTTGATACAGGTAATGGCAGCGCCCAGAATTTACAGAATTGGAATACTCCATGGAACAGAGTTCAAGGTATTTTTTATACCCATTTACATTCTGATCATATCGCAGATATAGCAGAATTTCATATGAGTACATGGATTGCTGGACAAAGAGATTCCAAACTGAAAGTTTATGGACCAGATGGAGTTCAGATGCTTACTGATGGTATTGAACTCGCATACAAAAAAGACTATTTTTTTAGAAATAAGCATCATGGAGATAAATTAGCACCATTAGATGTAGCTGGTTTTAATACCCACACTGTTGATTTAGAAAATTCAGTTTTAATCGACGATGGTAATCTAAAAATTACTGCTTATAGCGTTTCTCATGATCCGGTTGACCCTGCGCTAGGCTATAGAATTGATTATAAAGGAAGGTCTATAAGTATCAGTGGAGATACAATTTATGATCAAAACCTAGTAAATAATTCAAAAAATGTTGACGTTTTATTTCACGAATCTATGTCGCTTGAGCTTCTAGATATCATTAATAAAGCCGCTAAGAAAACTGGCAATCTTGTAGCTGAAATCGTAACTGTTGATATTCTTGACTACCACACCCCTGTTCTTGATGTCGTGAAAGCTGCAAATGAAGCCAATGTTAAGCATCTTATCTTTTACCATCACCTTCCAGCACCAAGAAATCAATTAATGGAAGATATTATGTATAGAGGTGTTGACGATATTAGAAAAAATTGGACTGCGTCGAATGATGGAACTATGGTTATAATGCCTATTGATTCTGATGAAATTAATATCTCATCGGTTAATTAATTCAAAAGGGTAGGGGAGCCTTCATGAAAGTACAAAATAAAAAACAACCAAATGAAGAGCAAATAAAGGGATTCATTGATAGTCCTGAAGTTGGTCCAATTAGCATGGTCAATCTCTTAAAGTTTAAAGATAAAGCTGAATATTCTGATAATAGAGAGACCAGCCTCACAGGAAGAGAGGCTTATTTAATTTATGCAAAAGAAGTAGTTGCTCATGTTGAGAGATTTGGAGGGACCGTAGTTTTTAGTAAAAATATAAATCGTCTTATGTTGGGTGAGGTAGAAGAGCTTTGGGATATGGTTGCTATTGCAAAATACCCTAATAGAAAAGCTTTGCTTGAAATGTCCTTAGATTCAGAATATCTTAAATCCCACATTCATAGAGAAGCCGGTCTTGACGGACAGCTAAATATTGAGACAATAGACATATGATTCCTAAAATAAAAGAATTTTTCAGAGTGCTTGGTGAAATCAAGTACATACTTCCTACTATTAGATATAAATTTCCTTTGCCGGATGACTCAGTATCACTAGCTCATATGTTTGAAGCTACTGTTCAAGAGCATGGTGAAAAAAACTTTATAGTTTATAACGATGAGGAATGGTCTTATAACCAAATAAACGAATCTGCAAATATTCTTGCAAAATTTCTTGTAAAAGAGGGAGTTGGTCATCAGGATCGCGTAGTTCTTTTTATGGAAAATCGCTCTGATTATGTGATTTCATTAATTGCACTAAACAAGATAGGTGCTATTGGAGTTCTCATCAATAATAGTCTTACTGGAGATCCATTAATTCATTGTATTAATAGCTCTGATTCTAAGAAATGTATTGTAGGTGAGGAGCTAACAGAAGCTTTTTCAAATGTACTTAGCGATATCACTATTCAAGATAGTAAAGATATTTATTGGTGTGAAGATACCAATTCAATTGGAACACCCTCTTGGGCAACCAATCTTAAAAACTCCTTAGATCTTAGTAAAATAGAAAATCTAAAAGAAATTGAGCAAGTAACTGCAAAAGATACAGCCTTTTATATTTTTACATCAGGAACCACAGGTGTTCCAAAAGCAGCGATTTTTCCAAACGCTAAAATTGTTGCAGCTTCAATCAATATTACCGTTGGTGGATACAGAATGACTCACGAAGATCGACTTTATAACTGTCTTCCTCTTTATCACTCAACAGGTTTAATGCTTGGCTTAAGTGCTGTTATTTCTACTGGAGCATCAATCTTTATAAAACGTAAATTCTCTGCTTCTGCTTTCTGGGCTGAGGTTCAAAAACATCAAACTACTACTTTTATTTATGTGGGTGAGCTTTGTAGGTACTTAAGTCTTCAAGAGCCTTGCGAAGAAGAAAAAAATAATCCAATTAGGGCCATGGTTGGAAATGGCTTGAGACCAGATTTATGGGATTGCTTCAGGGGTCGATTTGGCGTTGAAAGAATAGCCGAAATATACGGAGCAAGTGAAGGCGCATGCATGTTTCTAAATATGTTGAATAAAGATAAGACTATTGGTATGACAAATGCCAAGGTTGTTCTTCTTCAGTATGATGTTGCTAGCGATGAGTTAAAAAGAAATAGTGATGGATTCTGTTCAGAAACTGCTGAAGAGGAGCCTGGACTTCTAGCTGTCAAAATATCACCTGATGCCCCATTCAATGGCTATACAGACAAAAAGGAAAGCGAAAAGAAAATATTAAGGGATGTTCTAGAAAAAGGTGATGCCTGGTTTAATAGTGGTGATTTGATTAAAAGAATGGATGTTGGTTTTGCTCTAGGTCAAACACATTATCAGTTTGTTGATAGAGTGGGCGACACGTTTAGATGGAAATCTGAAAATGTATCTACAAATGAAGTAGCTGAAATTCTAAACCAGTCTCCAGAAGTAAATATGGCTAATGTTTATGGAGTAAAAGTAACAGGATGTGAAGGTCGAGCTGGAATGGTTACATTCAATCAAACTCCTGGAAAGGATGTAAATTGGGCTGACCTGTCATCATTTATTGCAGGACAATTACCATCATATGCTCGTCCTCTTTTTATAAGAGTTACAAGCAAATTAGATACTACAGGGACATTCAAGCTTAAGAAGAATGATCTTAGAGAAGAGGCATTTCATTTAGATAAGGTAGATGGCGACATCGTCTATGTTAAAAAACCTGGCTCTAATGATTACGTACCGCTTGATAATGACTTTTATGAGTTAATACAGAACGATCAAGCTGGTTTTTAGTTTTTTTAAAATAAATAATAGGATAACAATATGAGTAATGATAAGAAATTTGATTTAGTGGTTTACGGTGCATCTGGTTTTACAGGAAAGTTAGTTGTTGAGTATTTAGTTGCTAAATATAAAGATGATAAAGATATTTCTTGGGCAATGGCTGGCAGAAATCTAGAAAAGCTCCAATCTGTTAAAGACGACATAGGTGTATCAGATGATATACCTCTAATTAGAGTCGATAGTGATGATTTGTCGAGCATTGAAGATCTTACCTCTCAAACAAAATGTGTTTTAACTACTGTTGGGCCTTATCAGCTTTACGGTAATGATATCTTGTCTGCTTGTGTTGCTTCTGGGGTTGATTATGTTGATCTTTGCGGTGAACCAGGCTGGATGCATGAGAAAATTAATGAACACAGAGAAGAGGCTAAAAAATCAGGTTCTAGAATAGTATTCTCTTGTGGCTTTGATAGTATCCCGTTTGATCTGGGAGTACTATTTGTTCAAAATGAAGCAACCAAAAGATTTGGGAAACCATCCTCTAGTGTTAGAGGAAGAGTTAGAGTTATGAAAGGTGAGTTTTCTGGAGGTACTGCAGCCTCAATGAAAGCAACAATGGCTTCTTTAAAGGTAAAACCGCATCTATTTGAAGCTTTAATAAATCCATTTTCTTTATCCGATGGATTTGCTGGTCCCCAGCAGGCTGATGATTCAAAACCTATCTATGACGAACAGCTTAAAACATGGGTAGCACCATTTTTCATGGCTCCAATAAACACTAAAAACGTTCATCGTTCCAATGCACTCATGAATCATGCTTATGGTGAAGATTTTAGTTACAACGAAATGTGGGTAGCAGGGCCAGGCGATGAAGGAAAGGAAGTTGCAAATGCAATGGCTTCAGCTAATCCTATGGGAGGAGATGATGCTCCAAAACCTGGAGAAGGTCCTTCAAGAGAGTCCAGAGAAAATGGCGGCTATGATGTTTTATTTTGTGCAGACCATAACGGGGAAACAGTCAGCGCATCTGTCGCTGGCGATATGGACCCTGGCTATGGCTCTACGTCAAAAATGATAACTGAAAGCGCAATATGCTTAGTAAAAGAATCACCAGATTTAGCTGGAGGAATTTATACACCAGCGTCATCAATGGGAGAAAGATTGATAAAAAGATTGGAAGCTAATGCAGGGCTGACTTTCAAGATAGAAGGTTAATGATTAGAGAAAATATAAAGAAATGGCATCAGTTAATTGAAGGAAATCTAGAAGGGGGTTTCGATAAATTATTGGCTGATGACGTTGTTTTTTTCTCTCCTGTTGTTTTTACTCCTCAGAAAGGAAAAGATTTAACAAAACTCTATCTAATGGCAGCAGGGAACACATTTGGTGGAGATGGTGCCGCCAAAAAAGGTGATCTAGAAACCTCAAGCTTTCGTTATACCAAGGAAGTTCTTGATGGTAATCAGGCTATTTTAGAGTTTGAAACCCAGATAGATGGTAAATATATTAACGGAGTTGATATTATTACCTTTAATGACGAGGGTAGAATTTCAGAATTTAAAGTCATGATAAGGCCGCTTCAGGCTGTGAATATAATCCATATGCAGATGCAAAAAATGCTGGATCAATTCAAGGCTAATGAGTAGCTTTACAATATTTCATAATCCTAGGTGCAGTAAATCTAGACAAGCACTTCAAATCCTTCAACAAAATAATTACGATCATGAGATCGTTTTATATCTAGATATAGAACTAAATGCTCCTTTGATTGAGGACATTTTAAAAAAATTAGATCTTAGTCCTAGGGAGCTTCTTAGAAAAGGTGAGATAGATTATAAAGATAATGATCTAGGAGATATTGAACATTCAGATCAAGATATTGTAAATTTTATGATTAAATTTCCTAAATTAATTGAAAGACCGATTGTAATTAAAGGAAATAGGGCAGTTGTTGGAAGGCCTCCAGAAAGAATTAAAGAATTACTTTAATCCAACTCTCCCTTATCACGAAGTTCTTTTCTTATTTTGGTAGCGCTTATAGATGTAATAGATTTTTCAAATACTTCTTCTTCGAAAACATATCCCACACCTCGTCCGTATGTAATATTCACTACATTAGGAACTAGCATAATTTCATACTCTATTCCTTTTTTGTATCCATCTTTCGATAGACCTTCTTCTATATTTTTACATACCTCATCCCAGTTAAAAGGATTATCATCCTGATCATCTCCACCTGAAGCCCCTTCGACGTCACGTACCTGGATAATAACTTGACCAGTTTTGGCAATACATCTTTTAAATAATGCCTGATGACCATCATGCCACGGCTGCCATCTACCAAGCATTTGAACTGTTGGCTTCTTCCAATTAAACATTTTTAAGTATTTCCTTTGAGATATTTATATGATTTTCATCACTAAACTCAGTAATGTGAAAATCTACACTTAATGGTTTTTCAAACATCTTATTAGTATCATCAAAACGACCTTCTTGTATTGTGTCCATCCATATGACTATATCTGGATCAAAATTACCTTGAGTGTTGTTTGTAGGACATACGAAATCACATATTACAATTCTATTATTAGCTTTCTCAAAGTCTGCAAAAGTCTTCATTCTCATACTCTGTCTTATTCTACCTTCAGGACTAAAATCCCAATCATTTGCCATCTCTCTTACCTTATCTGCGTTGTACCAGGCTGCATTTAAAAGAGGTTGAAGACGCTCTGATAAGTGTGTTTTTCCGCTTCCAGGAAGGCCCATTACTAATATTTTCATTTTGTTTCTTTCTAAACTTAGATTTTGATTAATTATATATAAAAAATATGTATTTACTCAGTTAATATTTAAGAATTACAATGCTGGTAATAATAATTTTAAGAGTTCCATTTATGTCTCGAAGTAATCACAAGCCTTTTATATCATTCGGTGCTCGTATTAGAAAATCACCATATTTTGATTCAACCATTAAATATGGGGCCAACGCCTTTACCATATATAACAGTATGTATATGCCAACTGCTTATGCAGGAAATGAAGCTGAATATAGAAGTTTAGTTACTGATGTAACTATGTGGGATGTTGCAGCAGAAAGACAGATAGAGATTAACGGCCCTGATGCCTATGAATTTGTTCGACTACTGACCCCAAGAAACCTATCAAAGTGTGAAATAGGTGACTGCAAATATATTCTTCTTACAGGAGATGACGGCGGGATAGTCAATGATGCTGTTTTACTAAGATTGCAGCCTAACCAATTTTGGATATCACCAGGTGACGGTGATGTTTTGCTTTGGATTCAGGGCGTAGCAAGTAACCTTGGAATGGATGTAAATATTTTTGAACCTGATGTGTCACCTCTTCAAATTGGAGGCCCTAAAGCACCAATGTTAATTAATAAACTTTTTAATGGCGAACATGATGATCTTCGTTTTTATAAAGCTAGAGAAACTTCACTAGAAGGCATACCAATGGTAATTGGAAGAACTGGCTGGAGTGGAGAAATAAGCTATGAGCTCTATCTAAGGGATGGAAGTTTAGGTAATAAATTATGGGAATTGGTAAGAGAGGCAGGACTAGAATTTAATATTGTTCCAATTGCACCAAATACAACCAGAAGTATAGAGGGGGGATTGCTTTCATACCAATCTGATATCAGAAGAAGGCACAGTCCCTATGCTGTTAATCTTCATAGGCTCGTTGACTTAGATCAAGACATAAACTTTATTGGCAAAGAGGCATTAAAAATAATTAAAAAAGAGGGAACCTCAATCAAACTAGTTGGTATAGAAATTAAAGGAAAGCCAATCAAGGCTGCTCCTGAACATTTCTGGCCAATCATTAGTGATCAAGAGATTGTTGGTGATGTTTCTAGATGTATTTTCTCATCAAGACTAAATAAGAATATTGGTTTTGCTAGTGTAAATGTTGAACATTCTGAGCCTGGAACAATTATTACAATTAAATCTCCTTTAGGAAATTTAGAAGCAGAGGTTTGTGAATTCCCATGGATTCCTGCTGAGCGAATCAAAAGGACTTAAGCTGATGATAAAAAAAATATGCATAGTACTTCTTATTTTTTCTACTAATGGAGCGACCATGATTATTGATGATTTAAATAACAACAGAGCTAATTGGTCGGCTATTTCTGATAACGTTATGGGTGGAATATCCGAGGTAAATTTTAGAGAGTACAAAGAAGATGGGAAAAACTTTTATAGACTTGAGGGAACTGTTAGCACTAAAAACAATGGGGGCTTTATTCAATCAATCGCAAGAATACCAAAGAGTCCAGATGATTATACCGGGGTAAGATTGCAAGTTCGTGGGTCTAAAGATGGGTACTATGTTTGGATAAAAACTCCTACTCGCGGATCTCGCGGACTACCTTGGGATAGATATGTTGCTTATTTTGAACCAAGCGAGCAATGGACAACAATTGAAATTCCATTTACTGAGTTTAAGAAATCAAATTTTTATATGTCAAAAAATATAAATACATCAAAAATACAAACAGTGGCATTGGCGGCATATGGAAAAGATTTTGAAGCTATGTTGGATATAGCCCACTTAGAGTTTTATTAGAATCAGTATGTTTTCCCAACAAGACCAATCATTCATGATGAGGGCTCTTGAGCTTGCAGTAAAATCTAGTAACTCCAATGAGGTTCCTGTTGGAGCGGTGATTACTAATAATGGTGTTGTTATCGGAGAAGGGCGCAACAAAGTAATATCAAATAATGATGTAAGCGCACATGCTGAAATACTAGCCATAAGAAATGCATCAGAAACTACCAAAAACTATAGACTTAATAAATGTGTGATTTATATCACCTTAGAGCCATGCCATATGTGTGCTAAAGCTATATTGGATGCAAGAATCGACAGATTGGTTTTTGCTGCCCCTGAACCAAAAACTGGAAGTATTATTTCAATAGATACTCTTTATGATAGATTGAGTTTTAATCATAAAATTGAGGTTGAACATGGTTTATTGGCTGATGAGAGCGCTAATCTTTTGAAAGCCTTCTTTAAAGCAAGAAGGTGAAGCCAGTCCTTTTAAGATAGTATTTTTTCCATCGAAGTATGTGGAATTTTTATGTCAGATTCGTAAGGCCCTGTTTCGACATAACCTAAAGATTTATAAAATTCTATAGCCTCTTCTCGAGCATTAAGAGTAACTTTTGTTGCTCCTAATAACAAAGCTTTAGACTCAAGTTCATCGATCATTGCTGAGCCTAATCGCTTTCTTCTCAATTTAGAACTCACGCCCATATATCTAATCTGAGCTTCAGAAGGGTTATTTAGATGAATCCGCCCACAGGAGACTATATTGGCATCGCTATCAATGCCCATAAAATGAAAGCTAACATCTTCTAAATTATCTTTTAATGGTATGTGAGATAGCTTGAGAGGCTTTCTAAGAACTTCCCATCTGAAGTTGTCATAACTCTTCCATTCTAAATCTGAAAGCGGTGGCCGTATTGTAAACTCAGCCATCTAATGACTCTTATATATCTAAATCAACCCAGACAGGGCAGTGATCGGAAGGTTTTTCCATAGCTCTAGAATCATAATCAATTCCAACACCAGTAACAGAGTCTTTGAGATTATCAGATACCATAATATGGTCTATTCTTAAGCCCCTCTTGGGATCATCATCAAACATTTTAGACCTGTAATCAAACCAAGAATATATTGAGGATTCTTCAGGGTGCTTTAATCTCCATGAATCAAAAAAACCTATTTCTTTAATATCATTCCACATTTCTCTTTCTTGAGGTTGAAATGAAGTTTTTCCATCTCTAAGCCATCTTTTCATATTTATAGGCCCTATCCCTATATCAATATCCTCAGGAGCAACATTAAAATCTCCCATTATTATCAAGTTTTCTTGTTTCTTTTTTAAAGCCTTTATGTGCTTACTTAGATCATCATAGTATTTAATTTTTTTTGGAAATTTAGTTTCATGATGAATGCTCTCACCTTGAGGAAAATAGCCATTCATAATTGTAATTTCAGAGTTCTTAGACTTAAAAGTACATTCTATAAATCTTTTTTGATCTTCATCAGTGTCTTTTTTAAATCCTTTAACAGTTTTAATTGGCTTTTCTTTACTTAGAAATGCAACACCATAGTGACCTTTCTGCCCCCAATACTCTGGGTGATAGCCAATTTCTTCAATTACGTCTAGTGGAAAGTCAGGATCATTAACTTTTGTCTCTTGAAGTCCAATAACATCAGGATTAAGTGTATCTCTAATGTGGATAAGCTGATGAGGCCTTGCCCTGATACTGTTTATATTAAATGAAACTATTCTCATTATGCTAGTCTACTTTACTTAAGATAAATTTTAAATTTAAAAAATCCTTCACAATATTAGTAACTTCAATTAAGAGGAAATCTTCATCTACGTTAATGCTATCTTCATCTGTAGGATTATCATTTTTATTTTCTTCTAACAGATCTGCGTATGTCTCAAACGTCTCAAGATCTAATAAGGACCTTCTTTCATTTTCTAACTCTAACAACCATTCCTTTCTTATGCTCTTTTCAGTCTCTCTTTTATCAAAATTTAAACTTAATACTTTTTTATTCTTATTCAAGTCATACCTTTGTCTAACTTTTCCTAAATAAGCTAAATTTGGCTCTTCTGCCAACCTTTCAAGATATAAATTTTTTAAATATTCTAATTTATTACTATTTACACTGAATTTTTTATGTCTATATGGCCTTACTGTGTCCCACTTAAGTGAGGTAGGGTATGAGCTCTCTCCAACAGTTTCAATGTCCCAAGTAGCTGGCAGTTCAATATCAGGGACTACTCCTTTATTTTGAGTACTTGTTCCATTAACTCTGTAATATTTCGATTCTGTAATTTTTATTTGACCTCTTGAAAGCTCCTCTAAGCTTTGAACAGTTCCTTTCCCAAAAGTTCTCTGACCTACGATCAGACCTCTTTGGTAATCCTGAATAGCTCCAGCAACTATTTCAGATGCCGATGCAGAATATCTATTGACCATAACTACCAGAGGCTTTTTCCATACTTGGATGGCTTTACCATCTCCGTAAGGTTGAATATATCCAGCGCTATGCTTGACTTGGACTGTTGGCCCAGAAGCCACAAAAAGGCCAATAATTTTATTAGCTTCTATTAATGCACCACCGCCATTATTTCTCAAATCTAAAATTACTGCGTCCACATCCTCATCATTAAAGCTATTAAGAATATTCTTTATATCACCACTACTACTCTTATAGTCTTTAGATCTACTTTGGTAGGCATTAAAATCTATATAGAATGAAGGTAAGTCAATAATTCCAATTTTTGGTCCATTAATTACTTGATGAATCTTAGATTTAGCTGCTCTATCCTCTAACTTTATTTCTTCTCTTTTTAAGGTAACTAATTTTCTAATATTCTCTCCGGATTCTGATGAAATAAACTCTATCTCAACTTCTGTTCCAGCCTCACCCCTAATAAGATCCACAACTTCATCTATTCTCCAGCCTATAACATCAACATAATCAGATTTAGATGAGTCTTTTTGTCTTATTTTGGCTATTTTATCCTTTGGTAGAATTTTTCCAGATCTTTCTGCGGGACCTCCAGCGACCAGACTAACAATCTCAGTATAGTCATCCTTTACACCGAGAAGGGCGCCAATACCTTCGAGTTTTAAACTCATATTCATATCAAAATCCTCGGCAGATCGAGGTGATAGGTAAGAAGAGTGAGGATCAAACTGATTTGTTAGGATATTCATAGCAAGAGAGAAAATATCTTCTTCCCTTTGTTGCTGGATTCTTCTAATTTTATTTGTATATCTTTTAATGAGATCTTTCTTTGGTTGATCTGATAACTCATCAGCAATCATTGCTACCAACAATTCATTTTTTGTCTGTAATCTCCAAAGTTCATTAAGATCTTCTGACGTCTTGGCCCACTCATTATCTTCATAGTAGATGTCCATGAACTCTTCTTTATCAAAGTCGAAGGAATTTTCTTCTATGGCCCTAATCTGATATTCAGTAAAATTAACTAACTTTTTAAAGTATAAGTTGATAATTACATAAGCCTCATCAATATCAAATTCAGAGTCTGAGTAGCTTTTAGATTTTTCTATAAATGAATCGATTTCTGGTTGTGTGAAGAAAAATTTATTTTCATCAAGCTTTTCGATTAAAGCCCTTATGTAATTTTTATTAAAATCTTCTCCAACAAACTTTTTAATATAATGATCTTTCTTAAGCTTGGTAAAAAGCTCTTCACTTAGTTCAATTTTCTCATTACTTAAATTGGTTGATATATATTCTTTTGAAACGTATTTGTTATTCCCACAAGACGATGCTAGAACACTTATTAATAATAGAAACGATATATAGTAATTTTTTTTAGTCACAGTTTTTTAAAAGTTTTGTATTTTTGCTGCCTCTTCTCTGACAACTTCTGGAGCTCCTAAGGCTTGCCTATTCACACCGATTCTCTTGAACCAATAGTGTACTCCCATAAGGTCAGTAAATCCCATACCTCCGTGAACTTCTGTAGCTTTTTTAGCAATCGTTTTTGATATATCTGAAACATGAGATTTAGCATGACATGCCATCAATCTAGCTTCTCCAGGAGAGTTATCAAAACAATGAGCTGCATGCCAGACCATTGCGTAGCAGGGCTCTAGATCAGAAGTCATTTCAGCACACATATGCTTTACTGCTTGAAAAGAACCGATAACACGTCCGAACTGTTTTCGCTCTTTTGAATATTCAACCGCTTTATCAATTAATCTTTGTGATGCACCAATACTGTCTGCAGCTAAAATTATTCTTCCACCATCAATAGATTTATTGATCGCATCTTTACTAGATATGGTTAACTCAAGCACATCAACATCAACATTGTTTAACTTAATTTCTGAATAGCTTCTAGTTTTATCTACAGCAGTCAGTTGTATTATCTCCACACCAGGTGCATCTGAGGCCACAACACCAATTGCTCCACTACTATCTGCAAACATTAAATGTGATGCATCTTGTGCATCTAAAACAAATAAAGCTCTTCCTGAAATTTTATTATTTTTTATCTCTATAGCTGATCCATCTCTGGCACCTATATATTCAGAAAAACCCACACCAAAGCGAATAGAATTTTCTGACATCTTTGTTAGATATTTTTCTTTTTGCTTTTTACTTCCACCATGACTTATTGCCAGAGGAGCCATAACAAATGATCCTGTATATGAAATAGGCGCAACTCCGCCACCAAGGCTTTGACTTACTGCTGTAGCGAATAGCAAGTCCAAACCAAGTCCACCAAACTCTTCTGGAATAAGAAGTGCACTTAATCCCAGATTAACTAATCCACTATTTATTTCTTTTTGAGCTTCCCCAGCATCACCTTCTGTAATTGCTCTTATTACATCTAGACTGGCTTGATCCTCAAGGAATTTTGTTACATTTTCTTGAAAAAATATCTGATCTTCTGATAGTCCAAAATACATGTTAAACCCCTTGAACCTTTGGTTCTCTTGGCATTCCCAGCCCTCTTTCAGAAATAATATTTTTCTGAATCTGACTTGTACCACCACCTATTATTAATCCTAAATAAAGCATGTATAAGAACTGCCAAGATCCATTATCTCTAAGGTTTGGACTGTCCTCATATAGCGTCCCAATTTCCCCCATAACATCTACAGCAAAACCTTCTAACTCATGCCTTAATTCAGTTCCGACTAGTTTTTGTATCATTCCTGCAATCTTTGTATCTTGTCCTTTGTTTAGCTTTGAAGAAAGTACTCTTAAAGAATTTGATTGAAATGCCATTACTTTTGCCTGAAGGGCCATAAGCTTATCTCTATAAACAGGTATATCAATTAATCTTCTTCCATCCAAAGTCTCTTCTTTCATCCTATCAATTAGAGAATTGACTCTATTTACGGTTGCATTTGGATCTGTTAATGACCCTCTTTCATGGCCCAGGGTTGCATTAGCTACTGCCCATCCTTCTCCTCTTTTACCTATAATATTTCCTTCTGGGATAGTTACGTCTGTAAAAAATACTTCATTAAATCCAGACTTCAATGTCATATCAACTAAAGGCCTCACATCAAGTCCAACAGTATCCATAGGTATTAATAAGTAGCTAATACCAGCATGTTTCTGAGCATCTGGCTCTGTTCTAACTAAGCAAAACATCATCTGAGAATATTGTGCTGTACTAGTCCAAATTTTTTGCCCATTAATAACCCAGTTACCATCAATTAACTCTCCTTTAGTTTGGAGACTCGCAAGATCACTTCCAGCATTTGGTTCAGAATACCCCTGACACCAAATCATTTCTCCATGAAGAGTAGGTTTAATATATTGTTTTTTTTGATCTTCCGTCCCTAGTTCTAAAAGAGTTGGGACCAGCATATCTATTCCTTGGCCACCCATGGCAGGAGGTATTTTTGCATTTGAAAACTCAGAAGCAATAATTCTATTTTTAATTACATCACTATGACCACCAAAGCCGCCATATTCCTTAGGAATAGATCTAGCGAAGTAGCCTTGATCAATAAGAATGGACTGCCATTCTGAGCGACTTACAGTCTTCCCAGTTTCTTTAAAGGACATGCTCATTGGAACTACTGCTGTTTTGGTAAAATTCACACCATCCCATTTTTTACAGAATTCTTGAACTTCTTTTCTAAATTCCTCGTACTCAGGCCCGTAATTTAAATCCATAGTATCTCCACTCCTTAAAAATTATTTATCCCAATCCGGTTCTCTTTTTTCTAAAAAGGCTGTTATTCCTTCTTTGGCATCATCTCCTTCAAAGCAAACGGCAATTTGCTTTTTTAAATAGGGAAGGGCTTCATCAAAAATCATTCCATCTTGCTTCTCATAGGCCTCAAGGCCAAATTGCATTGTTCCAGGCGCAAGACCAGCTAATTCAGACGCAAGATCATATACAACTTTATCTAATTCATTTCTTGGAACAGACTGATTTATCAAACCCCATTCTTCAGCTTTTTGAGAGTCAATATAATTACCTCTCATAATAAAATCTAAACCAGCTCTTCTCGGCATAACTCTAAATAGACCTGCCATAACCATAAATGGCCATAATCCTCTTTTAATTTCTGGTGCTGAAAATTTAGCGTCTTGTACTGCAATGGCATGAGTAGCATTGGTAACCATTAAGAGTGCACCAGCCAATACCGAGCCTTGAATTTTACATATAACAGGCTTGTATAGATGTCTTATACTCATGCTAATATCATCTGAATCTTCTAATTTTGGAATATTTGATTCTGACTCAGCTCGCGTAAGATCAGCACCAGCACAGAATATATCGCCCTCAGCAGCTATAACTACCACCCTTATATCTCTTTGTTGTTTTGCATAAGCTAAAGCAAAGTTAACCTCGTTCATCATAATATTATTTATGGCATTCTTTTTTTCAGGCCTATTCAACGTAATGGTTAAAATATTGTCTGAAATACCAATTTTTGTTGCTTGAAATATTAATCCATCAAGTGAAAGATTTTTATTAGTCATTTTTCTTACCCTCTAGTATTTCTTTTGGAACCTCAATCAGCTTTGCTCTAAGATATTCCCCAAGAGACTTTGCCTGGCCATCTTTTTTATTATTTGATGAGATGCCGTCTTGTAAAATATCATGAATATAGAAATTTAAAGACTTTATATTTGATAAGTCATATCTATCAATCTTAAACTCTGATAAATCTGGTAATAACTCTTTTAATTTATCCACTGTAAGAAATTCATATAAGAAAGAGAAAGATAAATCATCTTTAGCCCATATACCTAAATTTGCACAACCTCCCTTATCACCTGACCTAGTTCCATAGACCTCACCAAAATGAACTAGTTTTGAGTTACCTTTAGGAGCATCTAAAATTTTAATGGGTTCCTTTTGATAGTACTTTTCTTCAAGATTAAGTTGGTTGGTTGGAAGTACTTCTATTTCTTTGCCATCAACATACACTATTTCTTTAATATGCTTGCTGTCTATTAGCGCAGGCCAATAAACTATAACTGGACCACTTGCCTTAAATGCATTTCTTGCAAAAAAGCCAGGGTAGCTTGCTAGAGATAATTCTATAATTTTTGCACTGAACATTCTTCCAACAAGATCAGGGTTCATAGACTTAACTGAGAGAGCTAAAGATGCCATGGCCTCTTCATTAGAGTTCGGGTTATCTTTTTGTGTTTGATACAGATCCATAGATACTTCGTCAAACTGCTCAATACCTCCAAGAGATTTAAATAATGTATCTGTGAATGATTTGGCCTTTTCCTCGATATCTAAGCCAGTAATAATAATCTCCATACCATTTCTAAAACCACCGGCAAGGTTGATACAGGCCTTATGTGTCGGAGGAGGGGTGCTTCCTCGACATCCTGAGACATAGACTCTATCTTTATCTGTCTCTTCAATTTTTAAAGTATCAAAGTGGCTGACTACGTCTGGATTTATATAGGCCGGAGAACCAATCTCGTACAAAAGTTGAGCTGTAACGGTTCCAACCGAAACTAATCCACCCGTTCCAGGATGCTTTGTTATTGTAAAACTTCCATCTTCTTGTATTTCAGCAATAGGATAGCCAACATTATCAAAACTTGGAACTTCTTTAAAAAATGCATAATTACCTCCCGTTGCCTGACACCCACATTCAATTATATGCCCAGCAGCAAGTGCTCCCGCAAGCGCATCGTAATTATCTCTAGACCAATTAAACTTCCAAGCAGCAGGGCCTATTACAACCGCAGCATCTGTAACTCTCGGGCACACAACTATATCAGCGCCATTATCTAGAGCTTCCTTAATACCCCATGCTCCTAAATAAGCATTTGCAGTAAGGGGCTCATAAGCAGAATCCTTTAATAATGTATTTTTATCTATGTTAGTAAAAGCCTCACCAGCATTGGAGAGCTCTTCCATCCTGGGCATCAAATCATCCCCATCTATGTATGCAACTTTTAAACTAATAGAAAGCTCTTTTAAGATATTTTCAATTTCATTGGCCATTGATTTTGGATTTAGACCACCAGCATTAGTTACTATTTTTATATTTTTTTCCTTACAACTTGCTGCAATTTCTTTTACTTGCTTTAAGAAAGTACCAACATAACCTTTGTCTTCTCCTCTTTGCATTCTTTGGCCGTATAAGATTGCCATTGTTAGTTCAGCAAGATAATCCCCAGTAAGAACATCTATAGGACCTCCATCAACCATATCCTTAGCTGCAGATAACTTATCTCCATAGTAGCCACTGCAATTAGCTATTTTTATTACTTCCTTATTCAATTTAACTCTCCAGTCTTATTCCATCTAAAATAACATTAGTTATAGAATTGGCAGATTCTTCAGGCGAAACTGTAATCAATAACCTATTTTTTTCTTTTGCAAACTCTCTTCCTATGCCGCCAAGTAAAATAGCGAATGCTTTAGTATCAATTTTTTTAATTTCCTTGGCTTCTTTAGCTTCATTTAAAAGCTTTTCTGTATAACTAGTTATAAACCCTTCGTGATAATCAATCATGCTATTTGAGCTAGGTATATTTCTTCCTAATCCTTTTATAAATGTATCAAACTTAGGCCCCACCGCTTGATTGACGATATTGAGATATTTTTGAAGTTTATTAATTGGAGAGTTAATAGTTGATATCTCATCTATCGCATCTTTGCCAAGTTTTCTCAAGATATTGTCTACAGTCATCGTGATGAGTTGATCCTTGCTAGGAGCAATCTCATACAAGGTTCTCAAAGATATTTTAAGCTTTGAAGCTAGCTCAGACATAGTTAAATCTGGAATGCCTTTCTCAAGCATAATTTCTAGAGAATTAATTATTTCATGATGTCTGTTTGTTAGAGCCTTTGATGAATCCTTGGTAAGCTCTTTTGTAGGCTCAGAATAATGCATTACTTTGGCTTAACCACCATTAACAAGGCACCATTTTCAACCTGATCATTGCTAGCAACTAATAATTCTGAAACTACTCCGTCTTCACTTGCCTTTATTGAGTGCTCCATTTTCATAGCCTCAAGTACTAACAAAGTATCACCAGCTTTAACTTTATTTCCTTTTTTAACCTTTAAGTCAATGACCTTGCCCGGCATTGGCGCAATTAGACCGCCAGCCTCAATTTCAAGACCTGGTATTACAAATCTAGGCTTGATTTCAAGCATTACATCACCGTATGGCATATGAACAAGTATTTTATTTTCAGAAAGAGTAATTCTTGAATAAGCTCTCCTTCCATCATACTCAACATCTATTCCAAACTCATCTCCATGATAAATTTTTGCAACTTTTTTTGAATTAAAAAGAAAGCTATCATTTCTTTGAGACTTATATTCAACTTTGTAATCTGTATCCATTAATGTGAAGGTAATATTTTGATTTGGGAGTCTTCCGTTGGTCCAGCCAGAGCGCATAAATTTTGCTATATGACCATTTTCTCTATTTATTTTTTGAATCCACAAAGCTGCAATAGAGGTAATATGTTCAATTTTTTCCTCTGATAAGACTAAAGTTCTTGGCGGCTTAACTCTTTCAATGAAATCTGTAGTCGTATCTCCATCTAGATACTCTTCAGATTTTAAGCATGCTATTAAGAAATCTCTATTTGTTTTGACTCCTCCTATATGTGCAGCTTCTAAAGCCCTTACAAGCTTTCTGGCTGCATCAATTCTATTAGGAGCATAAGAAATAACTTTTGCAAGCATTGGATCAAAGTCAGTTCCAACAACAGATCCAGTAACAACTCCTGAGTCCCATCTAGCATCTGCATCGTAATCTCCTTCGAATGCTATTAGCGTTCCGATCTCAGGTAAAAAATTATTATTTGGATCTTCCGCATAAAGCCTTGCCTCTATGGCAGATCCATTAAATTCAATATCTCCCTGTTCGTAACCAAGTTCTTCACCTCTAGCAATTCTTAATTGCTCATATACTAAATCAATACCTGTTACCTCTTCGGTTACTGGATGCTCAACCTGAAGCCTTGTATTAACCTCTAGAAACCAGAATTCACCTGTTTTATCATCCATAAGAAATTCAACAGTACCAGCAGATTGATACTTGATTTTTTTTGCAAGTGTAATTGCAGCATTTCCCATTGCTACTCTTATCTCTTCAGAAACTCTTGGTGATGGTGATTCTTCTATAATTTTTTGGTGCCTTCTTTGTATAGAGCATTCTCTCTCTCCAAGATGAACAATATTTCCGTGAGAATCTCCAAGAATTTGTATTTCAATATGTCTTGATTTTTCTACATATCGCTCAATAAAAACTCTTTCATCACCAAATCCAGATTTAGCTTCTCTTTGGGCACTTTTGATAGATTCTTTTAGATCAGATTCCTTATCAACAACACGCATGCCTTTTCCACCGCCTCCGGCAGCAGCTTTTATAAGAAGAGGGTAGCCAATATGTTTTGCTTCTTTTGGATTTGTTGTCATTTTCAATGTAGGAACATTGGCTTTAACAGCTAATTCTTTTGCTTTTAATTTATCTCCCATTACAGAGATAACATAAGGCGAAGGGCCAACCCAAATTAAACCTTCTTTAATAACTTTTCTAGCAAAAGATGCATTTTCTGATAAAAAACCATATCCGGGATGAACGGCATCGGCTCCAGATCTTTTTGCAGCTTCAAGGACTATATTTCCATCCAGATAACCACCATCAGGAAGTAGAATAGCTTCATCAGCCTCTTGTACAAAAGGAGCATCTCTATCTGCTTCAACATATACAGCGATACATCTAATACCCATTTCATGAGCACTTCTTATAACCCTGCAAGCAATCTCGCCTCTATTTGCAATTAATAATGAATTAAAACTCATAGTCTAAATACTCCATATTCTTTAGCGCCTTCGATGGGCTGGTTACTTACGATTGATAAACAAAAGCCAATAATGTCTCTCGTATCACGGGGATCAATAATTCCATCATCAGTCACCATACTACTTGCAACTAATCCGAGTGACATTCCTTCAAGATAATCGATAACCATTTTTTTAATTTGCTCATCAGCCTTTTCATCAAATTTTTGTCCATCTCTAAGAGCTTTAGCCTTTCTAACAATCGACATAACGCCTGCCATTTGCTCAGGCCCCATAACTGCTATTTTTGCTGTTGGCCATAAAAAGGTAAATCTATTGTTATAAGCCTTTCCTGACATTGCATATGTTCCAGCTCCATATGAGGCACCTACAATAATAGTTATATGAGGAACCATAGAATTAGACACAGCATTAATTAATTGTGAGCCCTTTTTTATAATCCCTTGGCTCTCAAAATCTTTACCAACTAGAAACCCGGTAACGTTATGAAGGAATATCAAGGGTATATTTCGTTTATTGCACAACTGGATAAAGCTTGCTGCTTTTTCAGCAGATTCTGGATATATAGGGCCATTATTTCCAAGAATACCTACTTGATAACCATGAACAGAAGTCCAGCCACAGACCATGGTGGGTCCATATAAGGGTTTAAATTCCTCAAATTTAGATCCATCTGAAAAACGAGCAATTATTTCCTTGATATCTACTGCTGACTTAAGGTCCTCAGTAAGAATGCCAAGCAACTCTTCTGGATTATATATAGGATCAGAGGATATTTTCTTTGGTTCTAGACCAATTTTATCCCAATTCAAATGAGAGACTACTTGTCTACATAATCGCAAAGCATCCATTTCATCTTCTGCTAGATAATCAGAAAGACCAGATTTCTCAGAATGCATTTTTGCTCCTCCGAGTGTTTCACTATCTGACTCTTCGCCAGTTGCCATTTTTACTAGAGGTGGACCTGCTAAGAATGCCATCGACTGATCCTTAATAAAAATATTGTAATCTGACATTCCAGGTTGATATGCACCACCCGCAGTAGATGAGCCAAAAACTACAGAAATTACCGGTATTCTTAATTTAGACAATTCAGTCATTTCATAAAAAAAACGTCCTGTAGCTGCAAAGTGAGGACTTTGGATAGATGGTGCTATTGGAGGCGTGCCCCCTTGGTTTAGTCCAGAGACGCTAAGATCGCCGCCAGCAGATTCAACAAAACTAATAAATGGTATTTTATTTTCTCTTGATATTTCTATAGCCCTAGACCATTTTTCACCAACATAAACAGTCATAGCTCCAGCCTTAACTGTAGGGTCATTAGCAAAAATTACACACTCCACTCCAGAAACAATCCCAACGCCAGAAACACAACCACCACCAACATTGAAGCCATCTGTTCCATATCCAGCAAACGGCTGAATCTCAAGAAAAGGACTATCAGGATCTATGACGTTCATCACTCTTTCACGAACTGGCATCTTTCCTCTTTTAGCCAACCTTTCATGATGTCTAGCTCCGCCACCAATCTCTGCAAGATCAAGCAATTCATCAAGAAAGACTAATTTATCAAGCATCATTTGCTTATTTTTTTGATATAGCTCAGATTTAGTATCTAAATTGGTCCTAATTACGGGTGCAATATTTTCTGTTTTCATAGGTAATTAATTTTTAAAATTAGCTTTAATGGTAATATATTCTTATTAATATTACCATTAAAAAGTTGTATTATAGATATTCTGAATTTAGGAAAAAAAATGATAAAAATTTATGGAACAGAAAACTCTAGAGCTATGCGTCCAATATGGACAGCTGAAGAAATGGGTTTAGATTACGAATTAATTATGATGCCTTTTCCGCCAAGAGTTTTTATGAAGGAATACCTGGATGTAAATATGCTTGGAACTATTCCATATCTAATAGATGGTGATATAGAAATGACAGAATCTGTTGCTATGAGTCAGTACCTAGTAGAAAAATACGGCCCAACTGACTTAAGGGTAACCTCAGATGAACCAGATTATCCTTCCTATCTAAATTGGCTCCATCATTCTGATGCAACATTAACCTTTCCTCAGACTGTTGTATTGCGTTATAAGTTTCAAGAGCCTGGAGTTGCCGATGCAGCCATTGAGGGCTATAGCCGTTGGTTTGTTTCCAGACTCAAGTTATTAGAATCTGCTTTAGAGGATAGGGAGTATCTTTGTTCAAATAGATTCACTATTGCAGATATTTGCGTTAGTTATGCGATTAACTTGGCGGGTTCTTTAGGTATAGAACAAGCTTACAAACCAAACATTAAAAGATGGACAGATATGTTATTTGAAAGAACTGCTTTTACTAAGAGCAAGAGTTACAGGTATGAAGCTGATGAATAAAAAACTAATATTAATTCCCTTATTTTTATCCTCTTTTTTATTTGCTGATAGCAAAGAAGAGAGCACCTCTCACCTAAATACTATCGTATTAGGGTCTGGTTGTTTCTGGGGTGCAGAAAAAGGCTATGAATCTATTGAAGGAGTAGTTGATGCTGTATCTGGATATGCAGATGGATTTGGAGTTAAGCCAAATTACAGAGCAATTACAAAATTATCAAATAAATTTAATAAAGATAATTTTGCTGAAGTGGTTAAGGTAACTTTCAATAGCAATGCAATTACTCTTGAAGCAATTCTTAAGCACTTTTATGAATCTCATGATCCAACTCAGCTAAATCGTCAAGGTAATGACATAGGAACCCAATACAGATCAATAATTCTATATAAAGATAGTTCCCAGAAGAATATTACTGAAAAAATATCAAATGAATATGGAGTGCTTCTAAAAGAAGCAGGATACGGCTCTATCAAAACGCTAATAAAGCCTTTAGTTGAATTTTTTGATGCTGAGACTTATCACCAAGACTATATAGCAAAAAACCCAAACGGTTACTGCCCAGATCACTCTACAGGAGTGGTCTTTAATAAAGTGGATATTATAGATATAGACAATACGACCTTATTGTCTGGAAAACATATACTAATAATTGATTCTGAGAGC
Organism: uncultured Gammaproteobacteria bacterium; assembly: GCA_913050015.1. GTDB lineage: Bacteria > Pseudomonadota > Gammaproteobacteria > Magnimaribacterales > D2472 > SCGC-AAA076-P13. Next base: position 7,256 of record CAJXAZ010000007.1, on the reverse strand, counting down.
TATTGTCCTTACTGTGAAAAATTTGAAAAAGATGTTACCAGTTCCTACAAGGGCACTATTCCATTGACCCATAGAACTGCAAAGCAATTAAAGGGCCTTAAAATAAAATCTCCTACTTGGGCTACCCCAACAATAATCTTTTTGGAAGATGGCGAAGAAGTTTTTGGCAAACTAGGTTACATGGAACCAGAATTATTTTACAAAGCCCTAGGCAAATTTAAGTTAGGTAATTCTGAGGCATACAATGTAGCTTTCAATGAAGGTACAGATTCAAGATACTGCAAGGAATATGAAATCTTCAAAAATACGCCTGATGGAGTTTTTATTGATAAGTTAAGTGGAGCACCTTTATTTGATACAAGCGATAGATTTGTTTCTAAATCTGGATGGCTATCATTTACAAGTCCAATAGAAGGTTCGGTATATGCACTGGCTGATAATAGGTATGGAATGAAGAGAGTTGAAATTAGGTCAGCATCGTCAAATATTCACTTAGGTCATGTATTCGATGATGGTCCAAACGGAATGCCAAGATATTGTATTAACGCAACTGTTTTAGAATTTATACCAAGAAGCTAATTACTCTTCAAACAAAGCATTGATGCTTTCATATGCATCAATAAACTCTTCTTTATATTTTTGAACAGTTTGAGAGGCACTAATACTTTCATTTACTAAGCCTATCCCTTGGCCAACCCAGTAAGTTTCTAGATCTTTAGCACCTTCATGACCAATCTCAGCCTGATCTCTAATAACCTTTAATGCTGGTTCACTTACCATTGTTTGAAGTGGCATTGGCAATGGTTCTGGAGCGCCTTTGGCCTCCCATGCATCAGTCCACGGTGTCTGTAGTTGCCTGGAATGTTTCCCAGTTCTGCTTTTTGATCTTACTGTTTGACTTGATGTTGCAGAAACCATTTTTTCTTTAATATTCTCTGAAGTTTCAGCTTCAGTAGTAGTTAAGAAAACAGAAGCACACCAAACTCCATCAGCACCCATAGCCATTATTCCTGCCATTTGCTCACCAGTCGCAATGCCCCCAGCTGCAAGAATAGGTATTTTCCCATAAGGCTTAAGCGCTCTTCTTACTTCAGGGACAAGAACCATTGTTGAAACACTTCCGCAATGACCTCCGCCTTCAGTTCCAGATACAACAACCAAATCAACCCCAGCCTCAACTTGTTTAATAGCATGCTCCTTAGCTCCAACCAGTGCAGCAACAGCAACGCCATTATCTTTTCCCATTTTTAGCATCCAGTCAGGCGGAACCCCAAGGGCGTTAGCAACTAGTTTTATAGGGTGCGAAAAGGCAACATTTAGAATCTCTTCAGCTATCTCAAATCCTTTGCCCAAAATAGCATTTGAATTTTTTTCAGTTCTTGCTGACTCGTCACCGGATCTTAAATGCTCTCCATTAACATCATATTCTTTAAGAACATCTGCTCTAAAATCTCTATATTCTTGTGGAATCATATCCCTCAAATCATCTAATGATTTTTTTTCACCCTTCCCTTTATATGAGTTTGGTATTAATACATCTACCCCATATGGCATCCCATTAATATTCTCATCTATCCATTTAAGATCTATTTCTAATTTTTCTGGAGAATGACCAACAGCACCAAGAACACCCATTCCACCAGCCTTAGACACAGCGACAACAACATCCCTGCAGTGGCTAAATGCAACCAATGGAAATTCAATATCAAACATTTCACAAATAGGAGATTTCATTTTATAACCCTAAGATAAATTTATATTTTAAAATAATACTATATTATCTTTATTAAAATTAAAATTATTGATTTAAGATAACTTATGACTAAGAGCTTCTCAACACCTGATCTCTCAGATGATTACCCTGATAATATTCAGATTGGAAAAACCTTATTTAATTCTTATGGAGGAGTTAATAGCTTTGCAGGAGAAGTAGAAACAATATCTTGCGCAGATGATAATTCTTTAGTTAAAGAAATCTTAAATAAGAATGGAGAGGGTAAGGTTTTGGTTATAGATGCGCAAGGAGTTGATCATGCTTCCATGGTTGGCGATCAGATTGCCTTAACAGCATACGAAAATAATTGGTCAGGCATTCTTATTAACGGCTCTGTTAGAGATATTGAAATTCTTAGTAGTATCTCGATAGGTATTTTTGCTAAATCCTCGATACCTATGAAAACAGATAAAAATAATCTAGGATCAAAATCAGTTGATCTATTTTTTGGTAATGTAATGATTAAACCAGGATATTGGGTTTATGCTGACTTAAATGGATGGGTTATTAGCAATAAGGAATTAGAACTTTAAGCTTTCAATTTCAGAGTCTTTCTTTTCCCATATCTCTTCAATCCAATTTTTAAAGTTTTCTCTGTAAGAATCGTCCAATGAATAATCTTTATTCTTAAGATTTTCTGGAATTGGATATTGATTTATCATCACTTTAACTTCTTTTAAATCACCTGTTAGGAATGCCCATGCTCCTCTTTTTTCTGATTTATAAACCAATGAGAAGTCTACCAATGTATCTATATTAGGAATAGCTGATAAGGCAGTAGCTATACCTCCGATTTTTGGAGAGAGGAGGTTTTTATATGGCGACTTTTGCAAATCATGCTTTTCTTTAGTATTTCTTGTTCCCTCTGCGTAACTAAAAATAGTAGAAGGCGATCTTTGAAACCTTTTACAGGCCTCTAGTGTATTTTGATAATCTTGAAATCTTAAATTAGGATTTTTCTCCAACTCAGCTTTTGAATGCCTATTAACAAAAGGCATATTTAATGTTTTATTTGCCAAGAAAACGAATGGTATCCAGGATAACTCTTTCTTCATAAAAAGCTTAAGTAAAGGAAGGCGTTTATTAGCAGCAACAAGAACTATAAATATATCTGCGAAGGACTGATGATTTGAAACTGCCAGGTACCACTTCTCTGTATCAAATTTATTATCATCAATTATTTCAATGGAGTTTCCATGAACTAACCGCAATATAATCTTTAGTCCATAAACGGTTGCGTCACCTATTTTATTAGATAATTTACTTAGATATTTTTTCAAAGATTGCGAAGGCCAAAATGCTCGAGGAATATTAACTATTGCAAGAGTGCCAAAGCCAATTATTAATTCTAAAATAATTAGGGTAGATGTAATCAAGCCTATTAAGTTTGATTTAACTGCATTCATTAATATATGTTTTTCTAAAAGCCAGTTAAATTTGCGTATCTTTCTGAATGAAACTTTGAACTTCCAAAAATCTGCTCAGCTACTCTAGCTCTTTTTAAATAGAATCCAACATCATATTCATCAGTAACACCTATTCCACCATGCATTTGGATAGCCTCATTTGAAACTAAATGTAATGTTTCTCCTGAAATAGTTTTTGCAAGACTGGCCAGTCTTTGTAGTTCGTTTGAATTTTCATCAGCACCGTGCATTGCTGCTAGAACTGATGACTTAGTAAGCTCTAATTCACAAAACATCTCAGCAGCTCTATGTTGAAGGGCTTGAAATGTCCCAATTAATACGCCAAATTGCTTTCTTTGCTTAAGATAATCTAGTGTTAATTCAAAAGCAGCTTCTGCATTTCCGAGCATTTCAGCTGACATGGCTATTCTTCCGATATCTAAAATACTTTCAACAGTTTCGCCTCCTGACTCAGGCGATCCAAGAATTCTTTCAGAAGATACTCTCACATCATTAAATATAATATTTGCATAATTTCTAGAATCAGCCATTGATAGTTTAATTTTTTCTATACCATCTGCTTCAGACTCGACAATAAATAATGTTAAGCCTGTCTCCTCTCCTGAATTTCCAGAAGTCCTTGCAAGAACTATTAAAATATCTGCACTTGATCCGTCAACAACAAAAATCTTTTTTCCATTTAATACATACTCATTATCTTTAATGATTGCAGAGAATTCTGTCTTAGCAGGATTGTGATGACTAGATTCATCTATTGCCAGAGCTGTTGTTATCTCGCCACTAACAATTTTTGGTAAAAATTCTTCTTTTTGAGCTTGTGATCCAAAATGGGTTATAGCAAATGCACCAAGCACAGCTGTTGCGAATAGTGGAGAGGGGGTTAATGTTTTTCCACATTCTTGCATTATTGTACTGATACCAGCTACTCCAAAATTAGATCCTCCAAATTCTTCAGGGATGAGTATTCCTGACCAACCTAGATTTACCATTTCTTGCCAAATCTCTTTATCCCATAAAAGATGATCATCAGAATCACGAAGCGATCTAAAGTGATTAACTGGAGTTTTTTCTGTAGTAAAGCTCTTAGCAGTATCTTTTAAAAATTGCTGCTCTTCATTTAAAATTAATTTCATTTTATTTCCTGTACTTGACTACGCCTAACTAGGCAAGCCTAAAACCCTTTTTGATATAACATTTAATTGAACTTCAGAGGTTCCACCTTCCAATGAATTACCTTTAGTTCTTAACCAGGATTTAGTTAAATTTTTCTCGTTATCGTCAAACTCATCTCCATCCCAAGCAACACCATTTATGCCCGCAACCGAAACCATTAGCTCGTGCCTTTTCTTATTGTGCTCTGTACCGTATAACTTGAACATTGAAGCAGTAGGACTTGCCTTCCCGCCTTCATCTCCAGCTCTTTTAAGAGTTAAGCCAAAAGCATGTTCCTTGATCTTATGTGCTGTAATTTCTGATCGATAAAATCCATTACTAATTTTTCCATTCTCTTCGCCAAGATGCTCTTTAGCAAGACTAACAATATCTTTACCGCTACTTCCCATTGCTGATGCAAGTCCAAATTTAGAAATAAATTCTCTTTCATGCTGAAGCAATACTTTTGCAATAGTCCATCCAGCATTTAGTTCACCAATAAGATTAGCCTTGGTGACCTTTACATCATCAAAGAATGTTTCACAAAAAGGTGACTTCCCAGAAATTAAAGTGATTGGCTTGGTGCTCACTCCCTGAGTTTCCATATCTATTAATAGAAAGCTAATTCCATCATGTTTAGGCTCTTTAGGACCTGTTCTAACTAACGCAAAAATCCAATCAGCTTTATCTGCATAGGATGTCCAAACTTTTTGACCATTAACTAAGAAATGCTCTCCTATATCCTCTGCTTTGGTAGCTAAACTTGCAAGATCAGAACCTGACCCTGGTTCAGAGTATCCTTGACACCATCTAATTTCGCCTTTGATAATTTTAGGAAGATGTTCTTTCTTTTGCTCTTCAGTACCATATTCCAACAAGACAGGAGCAAGCATCCATATACCAAAACTTAAAAGTGGTCCTTTTGCGCCAATCATCCACATTTCTTCATTAAGTATTTTTACTTCTTCTTTAGATAAGCCTCCACCGCCATACTCTTTAGCAACAGTTGGCATTGTCCAACCTTTTTGCCCCATTCGATCTAACCAGATTTTAGATTCAGGGTTTTTATATTGAGCTTTCCTTCCTCCCCATACTTCATCAGTAGGTATTGTTGGGTCTGCACCATTTCTCATTGAAGCTGGACAATTTTCATCCAACCAAGACTTAACTTCTTGTCTAAAATTTTCCAATTGTTCCATGTTTTATCTCGTATTTATTTAATCAAAAACCATTATAGGGTTTAATTCTTCTTTTTTGAAAGAAGCCTTAATAAAAAAATAGACAAACTTTAGATGTAAATTAATATTACCAAGCGAGTATAATTATTGAATGTTTAAAAATATTGGAATATTCGTAAAAGACAAGACCTATCAGGCTATTGATTACGATGCCTTGGATTCTCTTATAGCAACCCTAGCTAGCCATGCACCTAATTTATTTATTGATGAGACCTCTGATTATCAAAACCCATTAATTGAAAGAGTATCCAATAGTGACTTTACGTCAAAAATAGATTTAATTATTGTTTTTGGTGGAGATGGGACGCTGCTAAGTTCAACTAGAAAGTATCTTGAATTCAATATTCCATTACTTGGAATTAATATGGGAACAGTGGGCTTCTTAACCGATATTAATACTCAAAATTTTGATTCAGTGATTCAGGATATTTTAATTAACAATAATTATGAAATTGAGGAAAGAAATTTAGTCAGTGCATCTTTCTTGGATAAAATTGTTTATGGCTTAAACGAAATAGTCATCCATTCCGGTGGATATACACAGTTAATGAGATATAGACTCAACGTTAATAATAAAGTTGTCTATGAGCAAAGATCAGATGGGTTAATTATAGCAACCCCAACTGGCTCAACTGCTTATGCTTTATCTGCAGGCGGCCCTATTATTCATCCGAGTGTTGATGTTTGGACAATCTTACCAATGCTTCCTCAAAGCATGTCATCAAGACCTTTTGTTATTTCTTCAAAAGAGATAGTAGATATTCAGTTGCTCAAAGGACCATTCAAAGAAGCAAAAATATGCGCCGATGGCCAAGAAGATATCTCAGTGCCTTACATGGAATCCATTAAAATTTCTAAGATGGAGAAGTCTTTAAAACTTGTTCATCCAAAGAATAATGATTTCTTTGAAGCATGCAGAGAAAAGCTTGGTTGGAGTTTAGATATCTCTATGACTAACAAGTAGATTGAATATTAAGAATATACATCTTCCGATAATTTTAGCCGCTATCGGAGTGGCATTTTTTTCCAATTTTGGAAGCTTTATTTCAATTATTGAGCCACTAACTTTTTTAAAGATTGATACCTCTAGACTTAGCTTGGGTTATATTTCCTATGCCACTTTTGATAATACATACTTTATTCATAATGAATGGTGGAGGTTAATTACTCCGATGATTGTTCACTTCTCTTTTGCCCATTTAGCATTCAACTGCCTATGGGTATATGTTCTGGGCTCTAAAATTGAATTATATGATGGAAGCTTCTTGTTTTTGAGCTTAGTTATAATCTCATCAATTGCTAGTAATTTTTTCCAATATTATTTCTCAGAACCATCTATATTTGGAGGCTTATCCGGAGTGATATATGCAATGCTTGGGTATTGCATGATTATAGAGCTCGAGGTAAAAAACGAAAGATATGAACTACCTCCAGCTATTTATTTATTCATGATTGCTTGGATGGTGCTTGGTTTTATGGGCGTATTGGATTTATTTGGCTTTGGATCAGTGGCAAATTTTGCTCATTTAGGTGGGCTTATTTCCGGTTTAATTTTTGCTATGATAGCTAAATCTATAAAGCCCTACAGTTAAAGAGGTATTGCTTGAACATACTTTTAAAATTAATTAAAATTTTTCCTCCTGAGCTATCTCATACAATTGCTCT
>CAJXAZ010000006.1 GCA_913050015.1 uncultured Gammaproteobacteria bacterium | reverse complement strand
ATAATTAATTACTGACCTTAAGACAATAAATTCTCTGTTTCGTTCCATAATCTAGTTGCTTCTTCAGAATCAATAGCCCAGTCTGCAACTCCAAAGAATCTTTTCATAGACTCATCAATATTTACTTTTCTTTCAGCAATATCACAGTTTTCACAGAAGACTCCACCCAAGCCCTCAAGCATTGAACTTGTAGCGCACCATAGTGTTGTTCCTGCACCTTGAGAAGGAGACTTAAAAAAGTTTGCCGCCATATCAGAAAGTGAGCCATCTTCTTTTTTCCAGCCAAGAGCTACCATTTCCTCATCCCCTAGATGACGCTGTAAGGGCGTAATAATTCCACCTGGATGAACCGCAAAGCCCCTTCCACCATGATCTTTCATAAGCCTATCAAACTCTATGGCAAGAAGCGACGAGGCAGTCTTAGATTGACCGTAAGCAACCCACTTGTCATAAGGCTTTGTATTAAAGTGAATATCATCCCATAGAATTCCTGATAATGAATGAGCGGATGAGGAAAGGCTAACCAGGCGGGATTCTTTTGCTTTCTTCATTGAATCCATTAGCTCTCTAGTGAGTAAAAAATGACCAATCTGATTAATTGCAAACTGACTTTCCCAGCCATTAGAAGTTCTAGTTTCAGGACAGGCCATGATCCCAGCATTATTAATTAATATGTCTAAGGGAACATTTTGCTCTTTAAATGAATCTGTAAATTGTTGAATTGAATTCAAGTTCTCTAAATCCATTTCTATAATATCTTCTTTTGGAATTATCCCTTCAAGTCTCTCGCTCGCAACCTCAACTCTTTTTGAAGGAACTATAACTCTAGCACCTGACGATTTAAGAGCCTTTGTCGTCTCAAGGCCAATGCCTGAATAACCACCAGTAATTATTATGGTTTTGTTAGATAAACTAATGTTTTCCAGGATTTCATTTGGTTCAGTTTTTTGCCCAAATCCAGATTCCAGAGGGTTTTGAAGTTTCGATATCATGATTAATCCCTGAAGTTATTAAACTGAAGAGGTAAGTCGTACTTTTCATCTTTTATAACTTGAATAATCTGCTGAAGCTCATCTCTCTTTTTTCCATTAATACGAACACTATCGCCCTGGATAGAAGCTTGGACTTTAACTTTAGATTGTTTTACAAGAGTAGTAATTTTTTTAGCCAACTCCCTATCAATTCCTTCTTGAAGTTCAATTTCTTGTCTAGCAGAAAGATTAGAAACCTCAACATCCCCGGGCTTTAATATCTTTATATCCAAGCCGCGCTTAGACAGAGATTCATGCAATACAGGCTCCATCTGCTTTATTTGAAAATCTTCCTTTGCTGAAAGAAGAATTTTTTTATCACTAAGTGTAAATTCTGCACCCGTTCCCTTAAAATCAAACCTTGCTTTTAGGACTCTATTTGCCTGATCAACTGCATTGGTTAGTTCGTGGACGTCTATCTCAGATTTAATATCAAATGATGCCATTTTTTTCCTTGTTAGGTATTTTGTATACCTAATAGTTTATAGGGCTAAAAAGAAAAAATAAAAGAAAATATTAAATAATCATATTTATAGGCCGAATTAAAATCTTTTGAAAAAAAATTAAAGCTTCGAATATAAAGAATCAATCAGCAAGTTAGCTGTTTTATATAAATCTCTTGGAGGATGCATTTCATTGCAAAGAAAAGAAAAGCCTATTTCTTTATTTGCATCACCAAACGCAACTGCTCCGCCTATCCCGGCATGACCAAACATTGAGCCCATGAACCTTGGCGCAAAATTTCCTTTTGGCACCTCCGCGCTAGCAATCTCAAATCCGATGCCAAAACTAACATCTGAGCCAAATAAAACTGAATCAGGACCTGAAGAGAAGGGTTGATATGAATGTCTCAGTGTTTCAGGCGACATCAGCTTATATCCATTTCTCTCACAGCCGGTACTCAGAATTCCATATAGTTTTGCCAATCCTTCAGATGTGCCATGTCCATTAGCTGACGGTATTTGAGCTTTTCTCCAATCAATTGTATTAACATTATCTTTGTCATCTCCATGTCTTGTCTGAAAAGCAAATTTAAAATGCCCATCAATAAGTGATTGCTTAAGATTCTTAATCTTTCTAGGAAGGAGGAAATCCGGCACATATTTAATTCTAGAGAACCCCCCACCTATACTATTGTAATTATCAAAGAGGAGCATATCTGCACAATTAATTATATCTTCATCTGATAAACCGATTTTAAAATCAATATCAAAAGGATCTGCAATCTCTTCTTTAAAAAAAGTTCCAACATCTCTCCCATCAACCCTTTTAATTATCTCTCCTACTAACCATCCAAATGTAAGTGCATGATAGCCCTGAGAAGAACCTGGCTCTCCAAAAGGTTTTTGTTCTGCTAGAGCTTTTGTGAACGTATCCCAGTTTTGCCAGCTATCAATGGGAATCCCATCTCTAAAAGCAAAGTTATTTGATCTATGACATAAAAAATCTATGACCTTTGTATTTTCTTTACCGTTACAACCATACTCAGGCCAATATTCAGATACTTTAGTATTAACATCGAGCTTGCCTTGATCAATAAGCATGGCAATACATGCAGCAGTTACCCCTTTGGTAACTGAAAAAACATTTACTAAAGTATTCTTATTCCAAGGATTTTTTTTGGTAGCATTTGTATGCCCGCCAAATAAATTAACAACAAGCTTTCCTTTATATTCAATAGCAACTGAAGCTCCAGTTTCATGACCGGATTCAATTGACTTTAAGAAAATATCTTCTATTTCAAGAAAATTAGGATCGCAATATCCTGATATTATAGACATAACAAAGGATAGCTTAAGATTGAATTAAAAAGCAATGGTGGCCTGAGGTGGAATCGAACCACCGACACAAGGATTTTCAATCCTTTGCTCTACCGACTGAGCTATCAGGCCTATAAGTGAGATTGGATTATAGAAAAGTTTCAACTTAATGTCATTAAGAAAAGCTTTCTAATTAGCATAAATATAAAAAAAGATTTATCCTAATTTTAATCTAGAGCCTTGAATCCCGATGGCTTTTCATAATCTTCATTATTAAAAAATTTATCCATTTGATCAGATAGCCATTTTCGGCTTTCTGAATCTGACATATCAAGATGCTTTTCATTAATAAGAGTGGTTTGATGCGACCTCCATTGATCCCATGCTTTCTGGGAAACAGTCTCCATTAACTCAGCGCCTTTTTGTCCAGGCATTGGAGGAATCGATAGAGATGGCAGATCTTCTTTGAATTTTTTACAGAATATATTTTTACTCATATGCCTTCTATTATAGTCTTAATAGGCTTAGGTAAGCCAAACTTCTCAATCTCATCTTTTTTAATCCATAGATACTCTAGATTTGTGGTCAAATTAAAAATATTTTTATATTTAATTAGCTTAACTGTTATGTCTAAATCTAGATGAGATAGCTTATGTTTTATATTGATGATCTGAGATTCTATTTCTTTTTTATTAATAAGAGAGCTCCTATCATCATCAGCCTCATATGGAATCCATAAACTTTCCCAAAATGTTTTCTTATGTCGCTTGAACAATAAAACCTTTTTATCCGTATAGGCTAATTCAAAATGAATATATTTTATGGGATTAATTTTTTTTGATATCGCCTTTTTTTCAATAGTCGAAAAAGCGCTTTGGCAAGAACTATGTAATGGGCAAATTTTACATTCAGGAGTTTTCGTATTGCAAATAGTTGCTCCAATATCCATTATTCCCTGGGTGTATTCAAAGATATTTTTTAATGGCGTATGCTTCTTAGATAAAGTCCATAATTCTTTAATAGAAGAGATGGATGAGTCATTCGCAATACCTTCATATCTGGAGATTACTCTTTTCACATTAGCATCTAGGATTGGGTAGGGTTCTTTGTAAGCAATCGACATGATTGCGCCAGCAGTAGAATCGCCAATTCCTGGAAGAGATATTATTTCATCAAATTTTGTTGGAAACTGATTATCAAAATTAGCTTTAATTACCTCTTTAGCTTTAAAAATATTCTTTGCTCTTCTATAAAAACCAAGTCCAGTCCATAGGGCTAATACGTTTTCTTCTGAGGCAGACGAAAGTTTATTAAGGTCGGGGTAGTTTCGAATAAATGAGTTAAAGAAAGGTATGACAGTTTTTACCTGAGTCTGTTGAAGCATCACTTCAGATATCCAAATTCTATACGGAGTAATATCTTCTCTCCATGGAAGATTTTCCCTACCATTTTTTTTATACCAATTGGAAATACCTAAAGAGAATTCACTGTCTTTATGTGCCAACTTATTATTCGTAGAGATTAATTCTTGATAAAACCTCATCGTTTTCATTAAATTGGTAATGAATAGGCGCTCCGGTAGGTATTTCAAGTTTAACAATTTCATTTGATGGAATAGAGTCGAGCTCCATAATCAAAGCCCTTAATGAGTTGCCATGAGCTGCTATAAGAATATTTAAGCCATCTTTAATTTTTGGCATAATCTCTGCTTTAAAATAGGGCAAGACTCTTTCAGCAGTATCTTTTAAACTTTCTCCCTCTGGAGGAGGAATATCAAATGATCTTCTCCAAATATGAACCTGTTCTTCTCCCCATTTTTCTCTAGCATCATCTTTATTTAAGCCTGCCAGGCTTCCATAGTCTCTCTCATTCAATGCTTTATTCTTAATTGTTGGCACTTGTGATTGATCGATTTCCTCTAGAATAATAGCGCCTGTTTTTTGAGCTCTTGAAAGCTCAGAAGTAAACATTAGATCAAAGGCAATTTCTTGCGTTTTTATTAGTTCAGCAGCATTAGATGCCTCTTTGAGGCCCAGCTCTGTTAGGCCTGGGTCTTTCCAGCCAGTAAAGAGGTTTTTAGCATTCCACTCGCTTTGGCCATGTCTTACTAGAATTAGATTTCTTTTTTTCATTTTGATATTTTGAAACACAAGTGACTTATTTTAATAGATAATATCGCCATGGATACATTTATTTTCTTTCTAATCGATCATTACTACCTATCAGTTCCATTATTTTTAGTGATAATTTTGCTCATTTCCTCTAATGCAAAAAAGGGTGGCAAGAGAATTTCATCTCAAGAGCTCGTAGCTCTCTCCAATGAAGGTAAAACTGTGATATTAGATCTTAGATCTGCAGATGACTTTAACGAGGGGCACATTACAAATTCAATTAACATTCCTTTTAAAGATTTGGACGACAGATCTCATGAAATTCCAAGCAATGAAGAAAAGCAGATAGCATTAATATGTGAAATGGGCAGTAACTCTGGTAATGCGGGTGAGCAATTAATGAAGCTTGGCTTTAAAGATATATTAATTTTAAGTGGTGGAATTAGCCAGTGGAAGATGGATAACTTACCATTAGTCTAAATACCCAACTCTTTCATTTTTTTTGCCAAAGTATTTCTTCCCCATCCCAGTAAAATAGCCGCTTCGTTCTTTTTACCATCAGAATTTTCCAAAGCAGACCTTATTAGCATCTTATCCACTTTCGAATTTACTACATCTGACAGGCCAGTTTCAAGATTTGCTGCATTATTGTTTATCCAGCTAGACAAACCTTCTTCCCAGTTCGAGGTTGGCTCTTCAACGGCATCATAATCTTTAATTTCTGTAGGCATATCTTGAACCTTTACATTCTGAGTTGGCGTCATAAGAGTTAACCAGTAGCATATATTTTCTAGCTGCCTCACATTACCTGGCCAATTGTAGATTGATAAAATTTCCATTGCTTCTTTTGACAAGACCCTCAACTCCTCACCAAGAGAATCAGAATGTTGCTTTAAGAAATGTTTAGCCAAAGCATCTATATCCTCTTTCCTATCTTGCAAGGGAGGAACCTCAATTTTAATAACATTCAGCCTGTAAAAAAGATCTTCTCTAAATGATTTTTGAGATACCAGGTTATGAAGGTTTTGATGGGTAGCGGCAATAATTCTAACATCAACTTTTATAGGCTTATCTCCCCCAACCCTGTAAAACTCTTTATTAGATAAAACTCTTAACAGCCTTGTTTGCGAGTCGAGAGGCATATCCCCAATTTCATCTAAAAATAAGGTACCACCATTAGCTTGCTCAAATCTTCCTATTCTTCTTTCTACCGCACCAGTAAAAGCTCCTTTCTCATGACCAAATAGTTCTGATTCAACTAACTCCTTAGGAATATCAGCCATATTTAAAGCTATAAATGGCATGTCATATCTTGGACTATTTTTATGAAGTGATTTTGCAATTAATTCTTTCCCCGTTCCAGACTCTCCTTGAACTAACACTGTTGCAGTTGTACTTGAAAGCTTACCAATTGCCCTAAAAACTCCTTGCATAGAAAGAGACTCACCAATGATGTCTGTCTTTGGCTTTGCTTTCAGTCCCTTTGTCATAGGCTTTTTTTCTAAAGCTCGATTGATTATCTGAGTAACATCATCTAAGTCAAAGGGCTTAGGCACGTATTCAAAAGCTCCTCCACCATATGAATCTACAGCTGCCTGCATATCAGTAAAGGCAGTCATTATTATGACCGGAATATTCTCGTAATTATCATTAATATGTTTTAACAAATCGTAGCCAAGCATCCCAGGCATTTGAACATCTGTAAGTATTAAATCAGGAACTTCTAATTTAAGTTCAGTTACAACATCATCCCCAGATGAAAAGGTTCTTACTTCAAAACCGGAACTTGAAAAGCTTTCTTCAAGAACAATCCTGATGGCACTATCATCATCAGCAACCCAAATTTTATGCACTTAAAACCTCTCTGTTATTAGATTCTATATTTATAGGCATTAGTATTGAGAAGATTGTTTCGCCAGATTTAGTTTTAAATGAAATGGCTCCTCCGTGTATTCTGATGATATCTTGAGATATAGATAGACCTAAACCGGATCCATCTTCTTTTGTAGACACCATTGGAAAAAATACTTGCTCTTGTATATCTAATGGAATTCCTGGCCCGTTATCAATAATACTCACATCACATACTGTTGAATGAATATTGCCATTAATAGGCTGACCATAAGCCACTCTTGATTTAATAGTTATTGAAGGATTCTCGGTTACTAGAAGAGCTTGCTGGGCATTCTTAATAATATTCAAGATTGCCTGTATAAATAAGTTCTCATCTCCATGAATCTCTGGAATGCTTGGGTCATAATCCCTATTTATTTGTAAGTTCTTTTGCTCATCTGCTTGAGATAACGCAAAAACCTTTTCCAAGGCTGAATGAATATTAAAAGCTTCTAGTTTTAACTTTTTAGGAGGAGTGAGGATTTTAGTAACCAAGCTATTCAATCGCTCAGTTTCATCGATGATAATTTTTAAGAATTTCTTAGAAAAATCATCAGTTAGTTTTGAAGATAGTATTTGAGCACTTCCTTTAATACCTGAAAGGGGGTTCTTCACTTCATGAGCAAGAGTTCTTGCTAGGTTTGTTGCAATTTTCTGTGTAGAAAATGTTTTTGAAGAATCAATAATCTTATTAAGATTTTCAACACACAATAATTCAATCATTAAAATATTATCAGCCTCAGACCAACTGGAGGTGAGATCTACTATTCTATTTTTTCCATCAAATTTAGTAAGCTTAAAATCTCTTTTAGTTACTGAATTACCCGATGATATGCAATATGTTAATAATTTAGTTAGCTCTTTATTTGTTTCTTCTATAAATTGGTCAGCTATTAAGTTCGTTTTATCTGATGTACATATCCATCCATTTGCTGATGCTGAATCATTTATCCAGAGAATATCCAAATCTGCATTCAAGATAATAACTTCAGAGGATAGTTGGTTTATTAGTGATGTTTGAAGTTCTTCAGGATTGAACATTAAAAATGATCGACCCCTTTTTCAAGGAGTCGATAAATTTGGGATACTACTTTGTTAATGTTCCCACTATGTGCGATAAGATTTTGTATGGGTCTGCGTTAGAAGCAGGCCTTCTATCTTCTAGATAACCATTCCAGTTATGCTCTACAGTGTAGATAGGGATTCTTATACTAGCCCCTCTGTCACTTACGCCGTAAGAGAACTGATCAATACTTTGTGTTTCGTGAAGACCGGTTAGTCTCATATCATTATCTGAACCATAAGCAGCTATTCCATCTGCATGAACTTCACCAAGCTTTTCACACATTGATGAGAAAAGAGCTTCGGTACCATTACTTCTCATTTCTTCATTTGAAAAGTTGGTATGCATGCCTGAGCCATTCCAGTCACCAGATTTTGGTTTTGGATGAATATTCACACCAACACCAAATTCTTCAGCAATTTTATAAAGCATGTATCTGCTTATCCATAAATCATCAGCTGCCTTTACTCCCTTTCCTAGACATTGATATTCCCATTGACCAAGAGCAACTTCAGCATTAGTTCCTGTTAGGGTTATTCCCAAATCAAGACATGCTTGAAGATGGGCATCAGAAATTTCTCTGCCTATTACATTACCAGCACCCACTCCGCAGTAATAATCGCCTTGCGCTTTAGGTTCTCCATTTTCCCAGCCTAAAGGTTCGCCAGTTTCAGGATCTGTAAAGAAGAATTCTTGTTCAAAGCCAAACCACCAATCTTCCGAAACCACTGCCTCAGCTGCAGCTCTGTAGTTAGTAGAATGAGTAGTGTGATCTGAAGACTGAACTTGTGTCATTACCAAATCATGCCCGTGAGGGTTTGCATAAGTCTGAACTGGAATTAACAGACAGTCCGAGCTTCCACCTTCAGCTTGTTTAGTTGATGAGCCATCAAAAGACCAATCAGGCGCGGTATCCGCATCAGTAGCTTTGACCTTACTTCTCATTGAAGATTCTGGTTGATAGCCGTCTAGCCATACATATTCGTAAGTTTTATATTCTGACATTAGTTCTCCTAAAATTTATGTTTACTATTATATAACATGCAATTTACATGCCATATTAAATACTCCTATTTGCACAAAATATGAACTTATTATGCACCAATAATGAGCAATATATGTATTAATGCACTAATTATGTGCTTTTATTTGATATCTAGAAATTTTTGAATTTTATTAAACTTAGTTTTAAATGATGAATATGAGTGATCTCCACCAAATAAAATATCAATATGGGCACCAGAAAAATAGGATGCACTTTTTTTATAATTTAAAATCTCGTCTCCTGATTCCATTAAGATAAGAAGATCGTTAGGTATTGGTAATTTTTTGAAACTAAGTGTTCTTATAAAATCAATTTCCTTACTAGTAATAGTAAATTTATTTCCGCTTGTATAGTTTTCATTCTCTCCCAAATGCACTTCAAAATCTTCTAATGGGTACACGGCTGGATTTATCAGAACAGCCTTTTTTTTAAGTTTTTGTGAAAAATAGGAGGCATAGTAACCCCCTAAAGAACTTCCCATAAAAACAATATCTGATCCAGATACCCTAATAAGTTCTTCTATTTGATTATGAGCATTTTGAAAATTATCATCTAGATCTGGAATAATAATCTTAGTTTTTTTAGTATTCTTCGCTATAAAATGTTTTATATCTTGAGCTTTTGAAGACTCTGATGAAGATTTAAACCCATGAAGATATAGAATGGTTTTAGTCATTCTTAATAATATCTTTAATATTTTCCTTTGGAGATATTCCTGATATAAATATACTTTCTAACCATTCTGTAAGAAATCTATTTTGTTGCATTTTTTCATCATAGGATTGAATTTTTGATTTCTTTATAAAAAAAGGAATTGGTTTTTCTCCCTGGTAGGAAGTAACCTCAGCAAGTTTCGCATCCAAGCTTACCTGAATTCTTATAGTAAAATTATTAAGTGTATTTTTTCCAACTTTACTCTGTCTGGCTTCGAGCAGAACCGTATGCTTTGTTTTGTTAAGCACTAAGAATTTTATATCTAAATGTGATGAGTTCGGATTCACGGTCTCAAAGGCATATTTCTCTTGAGAAAACTTATTAAGGAGTCGGGAAAGTCTCAAAAAATTACCTTCGCAAATAGCAATATGATGAGAGGTTGTAGGTAAAGTTCTTAGCATTACTAAATTCTATATTCTTTTTTAATCGGTGTATATTCATCACAAGCAGTTAAATAGTTATCAATAGATTTAGCTTCCTCTGAACAAAAAGCCCTTATAGCCTCGCTAAAATCTTCTTTAAGAATAAAGTGATAGGAGTTACTTTTTTTTGGCTCAAACCCTCTTCTTATTTTATGTTCACCTTGCACGCCTGGATCAAAAAATTGAATACCCTTTTCTATGCAATAGTCTATTCCTTGATAGTAGCAACATTCAAAATGAAGGCTGTCTATATCCTTTGAGGCACCCCAGTGCCTTCCATATAAAGTATCCTCACCTTGAAAGCACAAGGATCCTGCAATTTTTTCCCCGCCATGCTCAGCAAAGAAAAGAACAGGTTTTAAAGACGATCTATGTTTATGAACTAACTTGAAAAATTCTATATTTAAATAAGGTGCCTGCATTCTTTCCGAGTAGGTATTTTTATAAAACTTATAAAATGTATCCCAGTCTTGTTCTTCCAAATTTTCACTATCTTTGACTGTAAAAGATATATCAAGATTATTTATTTTTTTTCTTTCTGCCTTTATATTCTTTCTTTGCCTGGATGTGAATATCTCTAGGAAATGCCCAAAGTCAGCGTAGTTTTTATTATTCCAGACAAATCTATAGCCACTTCTCTCTATAAAATCATTGCTTAAAAGGAGATTTTTTATTTCTGGATTTGGAAAAAGTATATGCCATGATTCAATGTTCTCTTCTCTCATTAATTCTTTTGTTGGATTGATAAAATGAGTTTCATCAAGCACGTCTTCGTAGATAAATTTCTTTGTTTCACATGGAGTAAAGGGTATTGCACTGATAAGCTTGGGATAATAATGCCTTCCAGCTCTATTCAGAGCGTATGACCATTGATGGTCAAATACAAATTCACCCTGACTATTATCTTTCAAATAAAGAGGCATAAAACCTGACAGTTTATTCTCATTAAATATGCTTAAATGTTTTGGCTGCCAGCCTGATAAATCTCCTACACACATACTCTTTTCCAAGGCATCAAGAAACTCAAATGAAATAAATGGAGAATCTTCTTTGCCTAATATTTTCTTAAGATCTTCTCCATGAGTATCTGAAATATTTTTTAGGAATTTATTTTTTATAGTCATATGAAGAAATTTAAAAAATATAAACCTCTGAGACAAAACTTATCACTGAAACTATTCCAATCCAGTTATTAAATTTAAATGAATCTAGATATTTTTTATCAGCAACAAGTTTCATCTGGTAGTAATGCATTGCAACAAGCGTAATAATTATCGGAATAAAAAATAGAGAAAATTCATTGATATAAGCAATAAGTACGAGTGATGTATAAAAAATATAATGTAGATATTTTGCGATGGTTATTGCGTTGTCTCCCCATAAAATTGCCGTAGAGTTAATTCCAAGCTTCCTATCATCTTCAATATCCTCTAAAGCATAAAAAGTATCAAAACTAATTATCCATGCCACGACTCCAAAATAAAGTATCAACAATGATAAAGAAAAGCTATCAGATTGAAGTGAATGCGAAATAATGACTCCTGATCCAAATGTTATACCTAAGACAAACTGAGGAGCTTTAATAAATCTTTTCGCCATTGGGTATATTGCAATTAGGAGGGCGCATAAAGCTGAAATCTTTAAAGTTAAATGTGGTGTTAAAGATAGTAAGCCTAATGACAAACAGCCAAGAAATATAAAAAATACCCAGGCTTCTAGCAAACTAACAACTCCAGTTGCAATAGGTCTTCCCGCAGTTCTCTTTACCAACCTATCAAACTTATAGTCACTTATATCATTAATAACACAGCCACAAGATCTCACTAGTATTGATCCTAAAATAACAATTAACACATTCTTAAATTCAATGTTCGTTTCAAGTCCAGCAAGAAGAAGTCCTAGCAAAGATGGCCATAGCAATAGAAATATACCAATTGGTTTATCCAGTCTTGCTAGCTCTAGAAATTTTTTAATTTTTATACTCCTCTTTATTACTTAACAAGAAAAACTTCCATGACTGAAAAAGGCAAATTTTTAACAGTATATTTAGTTTTTCTTCCCCAAAATATTTTCTTTTTATACTTGAATGATGCATACACGACATTTTCTTTTGTGAATATATCTTTTTTAAATAAAATATCTCCAAGCGGACTTTTGCCTAATGTGCCTAGCTTAGCAAAACCTTTCTCTATGGTTGTGTTTGGTATTATTGTTCTAGCAAAAACCATAGGTTTAGTATTTCCATATAATACAACCTCTCTCACTCTAATCTTTCTTGATTTAGAATTAATAAAAGCTTTTTCTACTTTATCAACCTCAGATATTTCATCTTGTAATAGTTCCAATCTAAATTTTTTTACGAACTTAATTCTTTTTGTTATTGGTCCTTTCTCAAGCAACCAAGATTTTATTTCGTCGCTTACTTGTAACTTAATTTTGTTAAAAGTATCCCATGATGATATTTGTTCAAGCTGCATTAATTAAACCGTTTAAATCTGATATTATACCGTCGAAGTTTTTAAAATTTAAAAGTTAATTTTTCTAAAATATTTAATATGGATACTGAATTTAAAAAGTTGGAATGTATAGTTTGTGGACTAATCTATGACGAGGCTCTTGGATGGCCTGATGATGGTATTGAGCCAGGAACTAAATGGGAAGATGTCCCAGAGGATTGGTTATGCCCAGAATGTGGTGTAGGTAAGGAAGATTTTGATATGATAGAGATATAATGATCGAAACACCCAAAAATCTTACCAGAAATATATTACTAGGAATGTTTCTTGGCTTTTTGGTTGGGTCAATGTTCTTTTATTTAAATATTTTCCCTGCAAGTCTAATTACCTTTATAAAGGTTTATGTATTTAATTTAGGCAGTGCAATTTTTGTTAATCTATTAAAGCTTTTGATTGTTCCTCTAGTGTTTTTCTCGCTTGTATCAGGAATCTCTTCTCTTACTAGCATGACAAGTTTGGGGAATATTACTTTTAAAACAATTACCTTATATTTATCCACAACAGCAATTGCCGTAAGTCTGTCATTAATAGTAGGTTCAATATTTAAACCAGGAGCGGGGTATTCTTCAAATATTGCACCTCCAGAAAATCTTCCAGAAGGTCAGGGGATATACGAAACAATTCTAGATATTTTTCCATCAAATATTATTGAAGCGATGGCTCAAAACCAGATGTTAGCTGTTGTTTTCTTTAGTATTTTATTTGGCTTAGCTTTAAACAAAACAAACCATCTCACTGGAAATTTTAGTGAGGCGTTTGAGAAGTTAAATACAGTATTTATGCAGCTTGTGATCATGGTCATTTCGTTCGCTCCAATCGGAGTATTCTGTTTAATTGGAAAGTTTGTCATTGCTGATGGATTAGATATTTTTCAGGAAGCATTTAAGTACGTTATTTTATTAATTTCAGTTCTCATAATTCATGCCTTTGTTACCTACTCTTTAATTTTAAAAATATTTACAAATCTTAATATTTGGACCTTCTTCAAAAAAATGAAAGAAGTCGCAATTTTTGCTTTTTCAACATCATCAAGTGCCGCAACCATTCCCGTAACATTAAAAACAGTTCAAGATGATCTGGGTGTTAACAAGAATGTTGCATCTTTTGTAATTCCCGTTGGAGCTACTATAAATATGGATGGGACTGCGATCATGCAAGGTATGGCAACTATCTTTATTGCCCAGATGTCTGGCATTGATTTAACCCTTTTTCAGTATGTCCAAGTGGTTATTTTGGCAGTAGTTACTTCTATAGGGACTGCTGCAGTTCCTTCAGCTGGAACTATTACCCTTGTTATTATTCTTCAACAGTTTGGCCTTCCACTTGAGGCTATAGGAATCATTCTCGCTGTAGATAGAATACTTGATATGTTACGAACATCAGTCAATGTTACTGGTGATGCAGCAATTGCTTGCATAGTGGCTGAGTCAGAAGGTCTTTTAGATAAAGATATTTTTAATAAATAGATTAAAGATATACGTTTTTTTTTATAATATTTTGATAGAATGCTTCTTTCAAAATTTTTGGGGTTACATTGTATGAATATTGCACTTTTCCCGCCTTTATTAGGCGTACTTGGCATGATAGCTGCTTTTGTGGTTTATTTGCTTGTTATGAGATATCCAGATGGAGAGGATAAGGTTAAAAAAATTGGAGATCAAATTCATGCTGGAGCTTTAGCTTTCATGAAGACCGAATATAAATACTTAACTGTTTTCATTGTTGTTCTAGTTATTTTATCTCAGATTTTTCTGGGAACTGAAACTGCTATTGCAGTTGTAGTTGGCGCAGCTTGTTCTTCTTTAGCAGGTTTCATTGGAATGTACGCAGCCACTAAAGCGAATGTTAGAACTGCAACAGCTGCTCAGAAAGATGGTGCAGCAGCAGCTTTATCTGTCTCATTCTACGGTGGATCTGTAATGGGGCTATGTGTCGCTTCTCTAGGATTAATTGGTTTGGGCGGCTTATATTACTTTTATGCATTCGATGGCGGTTCACATGTTCATGCCTTAGAGGGTTTTGGAATGGGAGCATCGGTTGTAGCTTTATTTTCAAGAGTCGGCGGAGGCATATTTACAAAGAGTGCCGATGTCGGAGCTGATCTCGTAGGTAAGATAGAAGTTGGGATACCAGAAGATGATCCCAGAAATCCTGGTGTTATAGCTGACAATGTTGGAGACAATGTTGGTGATGTTGCTGGAATGGGTTCAGATATTTTTGAATCATATTGCGGGTCAATGATTGCTACTATAGCTATTGCATACACTATTCAATCTGCAGATTCTGAAAACTTAATGATGTTACCTTTGGCACTTGCCTCTGTTGGTTTGATAGCATCTATCATGGGAATCTTCATTGTTAAACTTGCATCAGCTAAAGAGCCAGCTAGCGCGCTTAGATCAGGAACGCTACTAGCACCTGTAATTTTTGTAGTTATGGCTTATTTCTTAATTCAACACATGAGTCTTCCTTTAGAAGTTCTATATTGTGTTATTTCAGGAGCTGTCGGAGGCGTACTTATTGGGTTAATAACAGAATATTATACTGGTGGTAATCCTGTGAAAAAGATTGCTGAATCAGGCGAAACAGGAGCTGCAACAGTTATGATTTCAGGACTAGCTGTTGGAATGCAATCTGTAGTTATACCTATTATTATTTTAGCTACTATTATTTTAGTCTCTACTTCATTAGCAAGTAGTGCTGGAATAACAGGTGTTTACGGAGTTGGTATAGCAGCTGTAGGAATGCTCTCTACTGTTGGAATTACTATGGCAATTGATGCTTATGGTCCAGTTGCTGATAATGCAGGTGGAATTGCTGAAATGTCAGGCATGGGTAAGGAAGTTAGAGATATAACTGATTCATTGGATGAGTTAGGTAATACAACTGCAGCAATAGGAAAAGGCTTTGCAATTGGAGCGGCAGCATTAGCAGCTCTTGCAATTATTTCAGCTTATTCAGCTCAAGTTTCTCTAAAGTATGGAGATGCTTTCTCTCTTTCTCTTACTGATCCTATGGTTCTTGTGGGTATGTTTATTGGTATATGTATACCTTTCTTAATATCTTCAATAACTATGACAGCAGTTGGTGATGCTGCTTTTGAAATGATTAATGAGATTAGAAGACAATTTAGAGAAATTCCAGGATTAATGGAAGGTACTGCTGATCCGGATTCAGAAAAATGTGTTCAAATTGCTACCGAAGCAGCGCTTAAAAAAATGATGCTACCTGGAGTTATAGCTGTTGCTATGCCAGCAGTGGTTGGTTTTGGCCTAGGTGCAATTGCACTTGGAGGCATGCTAGCCGGTGGTCTTTTAGGTTGCGTAGCTTTAGCTCTATTTATGGCTAATGCTGGTGGAGCATGGGATAACGCTAAGAAGTATGTAGAAAAAGGTAACCTGGGTGGAAAAGGTTCTGATACTCATTCCGCTGTAGTAGTTGGAGATACTGTTGGAGATCCGTTCAAGGATACCTCCGGACCTGCAATGAACATTTTAATTAATGTTATGGCAATGGTGAGTCTTGTTATATCTTCACTTCTACCACTTAACGGCATTTTCTTTTAAGAATCTTAAAACTTATATGATCCAGAGGCTCTTCTCTGGATCATATGTTAAATTACAGAATGCATAAAAATATCCTTATCATTGGTTATGGAGATATTGGAAGCAGGCTAAAATCATATCTCGATAACCGCAATATCTCTTTGTATACTCTTAGTAGAAGTGCTGCTGAGCAAGAGAATGTTTTTTCATATCAATGGGACTGGCTCTCAGAGAAATTATTTGATCTTAAGGATATATCTTTTGATTCAATTATCATTATTCCAAAGCCCAGCGAAAGAAATGAAAATGGCTATATAGATGGCTTTATAAAATCCGTCTCTAATATCAAAAAATCGTTAGCATTAACGCAATATAAAAAAATTATAGCGATATCTTCAACAAGAGTTTACGGCGCTGATCAAATTGGAATTTTGAATGAAGAGATTACCCCCGTGCCTTCAGATTATCGAGGGACTATTATTAAAGAATATGAAGAGCTGTTGAAATCCTTTTTTGGAAATAAATTAACTATTTTAAGATTCTCAGGCTTGTATGATGAGAAATCTATAAAACTGCCTTTCAATAAACTACACAGAAATAATGCAGCCAAGGCTATTAAATTTTTTATTGATATTGACGAACAGTCATTAGATTTAAATACTTTCAATTGTTCTGAAGATATGAATCTAATACCTTCAGAGAGATGTATTGGTAACACAAAATTAAAGAGCTTTGGACTGCTATTTGACTAATTTACCTAGCACTTCAACATCAAGACAAATACAATAAACATATGACAAATAGCATGACAGGTTTTGGATCTTCTAGGTATTCTGAGAAGGAAATAGAGATTTATTGCGAAATTAAAACGGTTAATCATAGATTTCTTGAAGTATCAACAAAACCCAATGACCTCAATAATCAGTTGGATGTTTTTGTACGAAATTCTCTATCAAAAAAAATACAAAGAGGAAGTGTTGATGTTAGATTTAGATTAGATTTCCCATCTACAAATTCTTACAGTATTAATCAAGCCTCATTAGAAAATCTAATAAATTCTATTAAAGATATTCCAAATATAAACACTGACAATATTAACTTTTCAGACATTAAGGATATGCCTGGCATAGTTCAATCTAAACATAATATATCCATTGATCAAAAACTAATAAAAAAAGTTTTTATTGAATCTTTAGATCAACTTCTCACTAGCAGATCATCAGAGGGTTCGAAAATTGAAAAAATCTTTTTATCAAAGATCACCAATATCGAAAAGAGTACATTAAAACTATCTAAGCTAAATAAAAGCTTAACCAAAAAACGATCCGATAACTTAAGAGACAAAATTCAAAATCTTACTAAGAATCTAGATAGTTCGAGGTTAGAACAAGAGGTCGCTATATTAGTTTTAAAGCATGATGTTGCAGAGGAAATTGAAAGAATTAATTTTCACTCTGTCTCACTTAAAAAAGAACTCTCCAGCTCAAGATCTAGCGGGAAAAAGATTGATTTTATTCTGCAAGAGTTGTTTAGAGAAACGAGCACTTTATCTGTAAAATTAGATCAACCAAAATATAAACAAATCGCATTAGATATGAAACTTTCAGTAGAAGAAATGCGAGAACAGGCACAGAATATTGAATAATAAAGATAAAGGTAAGTTATACGTTATATCTGCTCCATCTGGAGCGGGAAAATCCTCTTTGATTGGCTATATCACTCAATCATTTGATAATGTAGAGCTCTCTATTTCTGCCACAACAAGATCGCCTCGAGATGGAGAGGAGAATGGTAAGCATTATTTCTTTATGTCTAACGATGAATTTAATTCTCTCAAGAAAGATAAGCATGCATTTATTGAAAATGCTGAAGTCCACGACCATCAATACGGGACACCAAGATCTTATATTGAATATAGAGTTAATCATGGAATAAATATTATTTTAGATATTGATGTTCAGGGATTTAAACAAATTCAAAGAGCTGGCATAGAAAATACTTCTATCTTTATAGTTCCTCCAAGTATGGCTGAACTCAAGTCCAGATTAGTTAAAAGAGGATTGGATTCAGATGAGGTTATTGATAAGAGACTCAATAATGCAATAAAAGAGCTAGAACACGCTAAAGATTTTGACTATAAGATTTTGAATGATGATTTTGATTCAGCATGTAAAGCCCTTTCTGCCATCATAATTGATGGGGATTTAGCTGAGCCTGATGATAATAATGAAAAAATCTTAAGAGATTTGTTGTCTTAATGGGTAGTTAGCCCTTAGAATACACGCCCTAGGAGAAATTATATGGCTAGAATTACAGTTGAAGATTGTTTAGAGAAAATACCAAGTAGATTTGATCTAATTATTATGGCTTCAAAAAGAGCTCGTCAGCTTGCTACCACAAGCAGAGACCCTCTTGTTGAATGGGATAATGACAAACCAACCCTTGTTGCTTTAAGAGAAATTGAAGCAGGACTATTAGATAAAGAGACTCTTGAGAGAACTTTGGAAGAAGATGTCTTGTTAGATGAATTTGCAGTTCCAGGCAACCAAGAAACAGATACTATTGGTTAGATGAATTTCGGAGAGCTATTTTGAATAAAAAGGTTCTCCAAGCTCATTTATTGAAGGACTTCGCTGACAGTGAACTTCTAAAACTCCCCAATCCCACCTATAAGGCTACCAAAGCCTATCTTAACGACAAAGAACTTAAGAAAATTCAACTAGCTTATAACTTTGCTTTTCATGCTCATGATGGGCAGCTTAGAAAAGATGGAACTCCTTATATCTCTCATCCAGTAGCTGTATCTAATATTTTACTCGAACTAAAAATGGACGTTGATTCTATTTGCGCAGCTTTAATGCACGATGTCCTGGAAGACTGTGATGTGCAAAAAAATAATCTAATTAAGTTATTTGGGGACGATGTTGCCAATATAGTAGATGGCGTTAGTAAGTTAAGTAATCTAAATATTACTGATAGATTAGAGAGAGATGCGAATAACTTGCAAAAAATGGCTTTAGCTATGGCTCATGATGTAAGAGTAATTTTAGTTAAGCTTTGTGACCGTTTACATAATATGAGAACAATAGAAAATCTTCCAAGAGCTAAGCAAATTATAAAATCAAAAGAAACTCTTGAGCTATATGGCCCTCTTGCCCTAAGGGTTGGTATGCAGGATATCAGGGCTGAGCTCGAAGACATATCGTTTAGATGCATGCATCCACTTAGAGCAGAGATGCTTGAAAGTGCTATAGAAAGCTCTAGTGGAGGAAGGAAAAAGATAGTTGAAAAGATAAGAAAGGAACTTAAAGCACACCTTAAGACAAATAAAATAGAAGACGCAGCTGTAAAGGGAAGAGAAAAAAATTTATACAGCATCTACAACAAAATTAAAACAAAACACAAACCTTTCTCAGAGATACTAGATGTATATGGGTTTAGAATTTTGGTTGATTCTACTGATGATTGTTATAGAGCATTAGGCATAATTCATAACTATTTTTCACCTATTGAAAATAAGTTTAAGGACTACATTGCAATACCTAAATCAAATGGCTATCAAGCTCTTCATACCAGCTTACTGGCTCTAAATGCTTTTCCAATAGAGGTTCAAATTCAAACTAGAAGTATGTGGGCTACTGCAAATGAAGGCATAGCGGCTCACTGGGGTTATAAGACAAAGGATTCTAGTCATGGGGTCGAGCTAAGGGCTAGTAGATGGTTATCAGGATTAATAGACTCCCAGAAGAAATCTGTAAACTCCTCTGATTTTGCGGAAGGTATTAAAATGGACTTAGACTCAGATGAGGTATATTTATTTTCTCCAAAAGGACATATTTATAGCCTGAAAACAGGAGCTACTCCAATAGATTTTGCATACGAAGTTCATACAGATTTGGGTGATAGCATAGTTGGTTGCAAGGTAAACAGAAGAGAGGCTCCTTTAAATATTGAACTTGAGAGCGGGCAGACTGTAGAGATAATTATTGCTAAATCAAAAGTTGAAGCTAATCCTGCATGGTTAAATTTTGTTGTTAGCAGCAAAGCAAGAAATGGAATTAGACATAGACTACAAAGTCAAAAATCATCTGCAGCCAGAAAAGCAGGAAAAGTCATGCTGGAGTCTGAATTAAAAAGATCAGGCGTAAGTCTTTCAGATATTACAGGCACTTCTCTAAGAGCTATATTAGATTCCATTGGAGTAACTTCACTAACCAAATTATTAACAGAACTGGGCTCAGGAAAGAGAACAGGAAATATTGTTGCTGAAAGATTTTATTCAGGACTTCAAATTAGAAAAAGTACAGAAACCGAAGGCCTCAACCCTTTAACAATTATAGATAATCATATAGAGGGTGTTTCTATTGTATTTGCAAAATGCTGTATGCCTATCTACCAAGATGCCGCCATCGCCCACTCTGATACTGAAAGGGGTATCGTTATTCATCACCAAAAATGTAAGCAAGTAGCCCCATTTATAAACAAAGATCAAAGATATATGCCTGCTATATGGGGCTCAAATAAAAAAGAATATATCTATAAAGCAAAGTTAAGCATTACTACTGAAAACAAAATTGGAGTTTTATCTGATATTGTTTCAATTTTTACTAGAGCAGGCCTTAATGTTGATGCGGTAATTACAAAAACAATTGATCAGAATTTTACAGGCATTGAAATGGATATACAGGTTAAAAATTCTGCAGAATTGGAAGTAGTTATGCAAAAAGTTAGATCAAAAAAGGCTACTTCTAGCTGCGAAAGGCTGATAAATGAAAAATGATTAAACGATCTATTGTTTTATTATGTACAATTCTTTTGTTGCCAAATTTAATGTTTTCAAAGGAGATAAACAGCATGACCAAAGAGATTATTTTTACAGAAAAAGCTCCAAAAGCAATTGGGCCATACTCTCAAGCTGTTAAAGCCGGAGGGTTCTTGTTTGTATCTGGTCAGATACCAATTAACCCAGAAAGCGGAGATTTAATGATCAGCTCAATAGAAGAGCAAGCAAACCAAGTGATATTGAACCTTAAAAGTATTTGTGAAGCTGCAGGCTCCGGACTTGAGGATATAGTCAAACTCACTATCTATCTAACAGATCTTGGAAATTTTGCCAAAGTTAACGAGGCTATGCTTGAGCATTTTCCTGAGCCTTATCCAGCAAGAGCTACCGTGGAAGTGTCAGCCTTACCTCTTGGAGTGAACGTAGAAATGGATGCAATAGTCATATCTCATGAGTAATAATTTATTATCAATTAGCGATCTAACTAAAAAAGAAACCTTAGATCTGATTGAGTTTGCTAGAAACTTTAAAAATGACGATGGGTCTTTTAGGAAAGAAGATTTATTTCCTGATAAAACAGTTGCCAATATTTTTTGCGAGCCAAGCACTAGAACAAAATCATCCTTTGAAATAGCAGCTAGAAATTTAGGATGTTCGGTTATTGATTTTGATGTTGCTAATTCTTCAATTGAGAAGGGTGAGTCAATCTTTGAGACAGTCGATGCTTTGAGTCTAATGGGAGTTGATCTTTGTGTTTTAAGACATCCTCAGTCTGTAATAAGAGATTTAGCAGAATACTTGCCTGAAATGACTTTCATCAATGCAGGAGAGGGGTCTATCTCTCATCCAACCCAGGCTCTTATTGATTTAATGACAATTATTGAAAAAAAAGGATCTATAGATGATCTAAATATTCTTATTGTTGGTGACTTAGATCACTCAAGAGTTACATCTTCATTTATAGAAGCTATTTCTAATTTTTCATTCGGATCATTAACCTTTTCAGGACATCCGGCCATGTGCTCCTCTTATCAAGAACCTGCGCTTGGAAGATATGAACCAGATCTTGATTTAGCAATTCAAGAGGCTGATGTCATTATGACGCTCAGGATACAATATGAGCGCTTTGACAAAGATTTAGACTTGGATCTTGAAGAGTATAAGCATTCATACCAGATCACTACAGAGAGGCTAGAAATGGCAAAGGGAGATGCAATTATTATGCATCCTGGACCTGTAAACTATATTGAGATATCTGAGGCTGCATACCAATCTGAGAATTCAGTTATCAGAGAGCAGATTGCAAACGGCGTTGCTATTAGAATGGCTGTTTTATCTAGATTTCTTTCTAGCTAAAGTCTTTTTTACCGTATCAACTATTGCGATAGTACTTTGATCAATTTCTATATTGATCTCACTTCCCTTAACAAGACCCTCTAAATTTGTAACTTTTAGAGTTTCCGGTATTAAATGAATATAGAAATCTTTTTTATTAACCTTACCAACCGTTAAGCTACATCCGTTAATACCTATATAACCTTTTTCCATTACATATTCTTCATACTTCTTTGATAAAGATATCTTCATATCTTTAGTACTTTCTTTTTCTTCTATATGAGTTATTTTTCCAGTGTAATGAATATGACCAGACATCAAGTGACCACCAATCTCTGAAGATGCCTTTATGGACCTTTCTAAATTAGTCACATCACCTTTTTGAATATTTTTTAGACTAGTTCTCTCAAGAGTTTCAGTAATAACATCAAATTTTAATGTTTTAGAGCCGTTATCTTTTGAGGTAAGACAGACTCCATTAACAGAAACACTAGCGCCTTTTTTAAGGCCTTTATTAAACTTGCTAGGAGGAGATATTTCAATGTTTAAATAATCGCCATAGTCTTTTATTTTAAGAACCTTTCCCTTTCCCTCGACTATTCCAGAAAACATTTTAAGCTCCCCAGTTTTCTCTATAATCCCTAAGCTCTGCAAGGTATTTCTTGTGATCAGGATTATTTTCAGAAAATGATATTAAGGTATCTAGATTTACTATAGATATAACATTTATTCCAAAATCTTTAGCAAGTTCATTACTAGCAGAAAGCTCGCCGGAACCTTTCTCCTGTCTATCTAAACCAACTATGAATGACTTTGGATTAGCTCCAGTATTTTTTATAAGTTCAATTGATTCTCTGGCAGCTGTTCCTGCAGATAAGACATCATCAATTATCATGACATCCCCAATTGGGTCGCTTCCTATTATATTTCCACCTTCTCCATGATCTTTAATTTCTTTTCTATTAAAAGAAAGGGGATAATTTTTACCTTCTTGATTAAAAATCATAGCAACAATAGAGCCTAAAAATATTCCTTTGTAGGCAGGTCCATATATACAGTCAAATGAGATATTAGAATCGTCTATAGCTTCTTGATAGCATTTAGCTAATTTATATAGATCACCGTTAAGCATTTTAGCGGCGTTAAAAAAGTAGGGGCTTGTTCTTCCAGATTTAAGAGTAAAAGAACCAAATTCTAGAGCCTTA
This sequence comes from uncultured Gammaproteobacteria bacterium, assembly GCA_913050015.1. Classification (GTDB taxonomy): domain Bacteria; phylum Pseudomonadota; class Gammaproteobacteria; order Magnimaribacterales; family D2472; genus SCGC-AAA076-P13. The sequence goes on along the minus strand of CAJXAZ010000006.1, from coordinate 8,382 downwards.
GCATCTAGAGCAAGGTTAAGAAATATTGTTTGGTACTCTTTCACTTATAATAGGCAGGCTTTTTGTTTCTCAATAAGGTCAGCAATGGCTGCACTTCCAACTTCAAGCATATCATTAAGCTCATCTCTGGTAAAAGGAGCTTCTTCCCCAGTTCCTTGAATTTCGATTAACTCCAAACCTTCAGTCATTACTAAATTGAGATCAGTTTCAGCTGAGCTATCTTCTTTATAATCTAAATCTAAAGCAACTTGTCCGTTGAGAATCCCTAGAGATACAGCTGCAATGTGAGACTTAATTGCCCTATGATCGTCATGATGGTTCTTCAGTGCCATAAATAATGCAACACAACCACCTGTAATTGATGCTGTTCTAGTTCCGCCATCAGCTTGTATGACATCGCAATCTATATTAATAGTCTTACCTTTTATATACTTTAGATTAACTGCCTGTCTTAAAGATCTTCCTATAAGTCTTTGAATTTCTTGAGTACGTCCGCTTTGTTTCCCTCTAGCAGCCTCTCTTCCCATTCTCTCGTTAGTAGATCTTGGAAGCATGCCATATTCTGCAGTAACCCAACCTTCATCACTGCCTCTCAACCATCTAGGAACACTATTTTCGATTGTCGCAGTACAGATAACTTTAGTATTACCAAAAGAAACCAATACAGAACCTTCTGCATGAATATTAATATTTGGCTCAAAAGAAATTTCTCTTAATTCGTTAGGTTTTCTATCGTTACTTCGTTCCATATTTTTTACCCGGGGTGGATGTGATGATTTAATTCGTTAATTAGCTTAATTGATCTTTAACTATTTTACTTACGATACCCATGTCAGCGGTACCAGCTTCTATTGAATTTTTAAGTATGCCCATGACTTTACCAATATCTTGCATTCCAGCTGCTCCAGATTCAGAAATGGCTTCATTAACTTTAGTAGTTATCTCAGATTCGTCTAATTGTTTAGGTTTATATTTAGAAAGAACATCTACTTCTGATTGTTCTTTATCAGCTAAGTCAATTCTCCCGCCATTGGTGAATTGGGAAATAGAGTCGTTTCTTTGTTTTATCATCTTATTGATGACTTGAAGTGCTTTTGCATCATCAACAGTTTCTTTGCTGTCGATTTCAAATTTTTGAACTTCTGCTTTGAACATACGCAAGGTATCGCGAGTTAACTCGTCTTTACCAAGCATAGCTTGTTTTAGATCTGATTGAATGTCTGAAAGAAGGGACAAGATTATCTAAAAGATCTTAGTCTTGGATAAGATTTCCTGTTTGTCTTACGAGCACGCTTTACAGCAGCGGCCATAAGGCGTTTCTTCTTTGCAGTTGGCTTTTCATAAAATTCTCTTGCTCTTATCTCAGGAACAATTGCTGCTTTTTCACAGGCACGCTTGAACTTTCTTAGACCAATGTCAAAATGTTCTGTTTCTTTTATTATAATTGAAGGCATAATTAGTCGCGTAGTTTAGGCTGTAATTGAAACTTTTGCAAAACATTTTTATGAAAACTTTAGGAATTGAAACATCTTGTGACGAAACGGCAATAGCGGTCTATGACTCTGAGCATGGAATTATTGGTGAGTCTGTTTATAGTCAGATTAAAATGCATGCTGAATACGGAGGAGTAGTTCCTGAACTAGCCTCCAGAGACCACTGTATAAAGATAATTGGCGTATTAAAAGAGGCTATCGGAGACATAGATTTAAAGACAATTGATCAAATTGCCTATACCTCTGGTCCAGGTTTATTAGGTGCATTGCTAATGGGTGAAAGTTTTGCTCAAGGCCTCTCAACTGCTTTAGATATTCCCTTGATACCAGTTAACCATCTAGAGGGGCATTTAATGTCGCCGGTCATGGAATTTCCTGAAATTAAAACCCCATATCTTTGTTTATTAGTTAGCGGAGGACACAGCATGATTGTTGATGTTAAGGAGAGGGGTAGTTATGAAATACTTGGCCAGTCCCAAGACGATGCTGTTGGAGAGGCTTTTGATAAGGTTGGAAAGCTCTTAGATTTACCTTATCCAGGCGGTCCTCATATTGAGAAATTAGCAACTGCTGGCAATCCCAAGGCTTATGATTTTCCAAGACCTATGATGCACAGTGATAACCTCAACTTAAGTTTTAGTGGTTTAAAGACATCAGTCTTATATACCGTTAGAGATATTGAAGATCTAAATGATCAAGTTAAGGCCGATATAGCTGCCTCTTTTCAACAAGCCGTTATAGATGTTCTCTCTAAAAAGATAAAAAAAGCTGTAGAAGCATCGGGAAGGTCGGATGTTATTATTGCCGGCGGAGTTGCTGCTAATAAGGCCCTTAGATCTGGTATAAAAGACTTAGAAAGTTCTTTGGGTATAAAGGTATATTATCCTTCGTTAAAGTATTGTGGTGACAATGCAGCTATGATTGCATACGTGGGCTCCTTAAGATCTTCTGATGGAGAAAATAACAAAGCATCTTCTGTTAGAGCAAGATGGCCTTTAAGCGAATTATCAAAATGAAAGATATTATTTATATAAAAGATTTACGAGTTGAAACAATCATAGGTATTTTTGATTGGGAAAGAAAAGTTAAACAGGAAGTAAGCATCGATCTAGAATTCCCTTTTGATTGCAAAAAGGCGGCTGCTACTGATTCAATAGAAGATACTATTGACTACAAAGCTATAGCCAAAGGGGTAATCAAGTTTGTAGAAGAGTCTTCATTCCAACTTCAAGAAACTCTTGCTGAAGGTATAGCAGCTTTGGTAAAAGATGAATATGGAGTTGAGTCAATAAAGTTAAGAGTATCTAAGCCAGGGGCTATTAGAGGCTCGCAAGACGTTGGCTTAATCATCCACAGATAATGAAATACTATCTTTCCCTTGGAAGTAATATTAATGCTCAAGCAAATATTGATTTTGCTTTAGAGGAATTAGAGAAGGTACTATCAAGCACTCAATGCTCATCAACACATCAGACAAAAGCAGAAGGCTTTGAAGGAGATGATTTTTTAAACCTTATCTTTGCAGGCGAAACAGAATTATCATTCGAAGATCTAAATAAAAAGTTAAAAAAAATTGAAGATGACTCAGGTCGAGAAAGAAATGTTCCTAAATTTAGTGCAAGAACTTTAGATATAGATATTGTCCTTCAGATAAATGAAGATGAAATTTTATTTGAAAGTGATGAAGTCTCAAAATATTCTTTTGTATCCGAGCCTTTAAAAGAAATTATTTAAAGTTTTTTTCTACAATATCCCATGCGGCTTCTGAAAGTGGGTATACCTTCATCCCTCTTTCTTCTGCATGTTTATTTGCTGCAGTTCCGTCTCTAACTCTTCCAAGAATTCCTTGGCATATAGCAGCTACTTTAAAGATATTAAATGCCATATAGTATTCCCAGTCAGCGGAAAGGTCTTTGCCGGTATTTTCAGAGTACATATTTCTATATTCCATCTCATTAGGAATACCTAACTCTTTTAATTTTGGATAGTCGTAAAAGATAGCATCTGTTCTCCATGTTAGACAGTGGTAGCTGAAGTCTGCAATAGGATGACCTAAGGTTGAGAGCTCCCAATCTAAGACACCTATAACATCATTATTCTTATAGACCATATTATCTAACCTGAAATCACCATGAACAATTGAGGTTTCGTCGTCATCAGGAATATTTTGAGGTAACCATTCAATTAAATTATTCATAGCTTCAATATTATCTGTCTCAGATGCTCTATATTGTCTAGACCAGGTTTCAATTTGTCGCGAAACATAGTTTCCATGTTTTCCATAACTTTCTAAGCCAACTTTTTTGTAATCTACATTATGAAGAGCAGCAAGAGTTTTATTTTTATTTTGGAAAATCTTAATTCTGTCCTCTTTGTTTAAGCTAGGCAGTGAATGATTCCAAAAGATATCTCCATCTAAAAAATCCATAACAAAGAAAGCTGTTCCAGCGACATCATCATCTTCACAAAGGCCATAAGTTTTTGGAACAGGGACATCTGTTTCATATAGTGCTGTTATGACTCTATATTCTCTATCTACTGCATGAGCAGATTTAAGAAGTTTACCTGGTGGCTTTCTTCTTAAAACCAAACTTCTACCTTCGGTGGTAATTTTATAAGTAGGGTTTGACTGACCACCTTTAAATTGCTCTATTGTTTTTATTGCTCCAGCACCGGGGACATGCTCATCAATCCAAGGTTGCAGCTTAGAAGCCTCAATTTTTAAGTTCTCTGAAACTTCTTTTGTTCCAGAAAACATCTCATCATTATGTTGTTCAACTATACTCATGATAACGACCTACCTCCGTCAACTTTAATTATTTGTCCCGTCATATACTTAGCACCAGCAACAAATTTTACTGCATTTGCTATATCTTTCTCACAACCCATTCTTTTTAGTGGAATATTAGAAACAACCTTTTCTTTTTGCTCATCAGTCCACTCTACACCTGGTGGCTCAAGCATGGCGCCTGGAGCTATAGCATTAACAGTTATGTCTGGCGCTAGTTCTCTGGCAAGACCCTTCGTTATTGATTCTAATCCACCTTTGGCTGCAGAGTATATAGAGAAGTTTGCAGTACCTTTGCTCAAATTTGTATCAGTAATATTTACTATAGACCCCTTAGATTCTTTTAATTTATCTTTGAGACCGCTGATTAAGAATAATGGACCTTTTAAGTTAGACCCGACTAGTTTCATCCAATGATCATCAGAGATTTCATCAATTGGGGTAGGGTAGAAGGTCGAAGCATTGTTTACTAAAATATCTATCGAATCAAAAAAGTTCTTACTCTCTTCTACAAGTCTTTTCACTTCGCTGTCGATATCTAGATTAGCTTGAACTATTTTTGCTGTACCAGGATTCTTAGAATTAATATTTTGCGCTAACTCTTCTGCATCTTTTTTTGAGGAGTTGTAATGAATAATGATATTCCAACCCAAATCGCAATATGTCAGAGCTATCTCTTTCCCAATTCTTTTGGCAGCACCTGTAATTAGTATAGTTTTATTCATAGACAATTTTTTATAACTTTAATGAGTAGTTTAAACTTTTCTTCTTCAATTTGCTCTTTTGGAATATTAGCTAGTACTGAGAAATTTGTTTCTTTCATGCCGCTAAGTAATTTTAATATTAACTGCTTGGTATCCTCAAGATGAGGTAGTTTAACTAAACTCTCAATCAAGACGCTGTTTCTTTCAAAGTTGATCTCTTGTAGAGCCTTTAATAGCTCATTTTCTTTTGAGTCTAGTTTGATATTTGAAAGCATTCGCAACGTTTTAGATGCATTTGAAAATGTATTAGGAATAGGAAGATTTTCTCCTAATACAAAATTATTATTCATTTGTAATTCAGCCCATCTAACTTGTATATTCTCACCTGAATCGCACAAACTGCTCTGAAGACCATCTAGGTATGGTTTATGTAAATTATATTCTAAAAGAATTTTAAAGTAGATATTGGGATTTGATGAAGATAGAGCTCTCTCAGTTTCAGTCCAAATTCTATTAGGGGAGAGTTTTGCAATCTCGCCAGAATCAACTATTTCACTTATAAGCTTTTTAGTATCCTCAGTAATTTCAAAATCACTTAAATGCTTATAGGTATGAAATCTTGCAAGCCTTATTGCTCTTAAAGGGTCTTCAGAAAAGGCATTAGAGACGTGTCTGAAAATTTTATTCTCTAAATCTTTTCTACCACCAAAAGGATCGATGATCTTCCCATCATCATCTTTTGCCATAGCATTTATGGTTAAATCCCTCCTAGATAAATCTTCTTCAAGAGTTACTTCTTTCCCAAAATAAAAATTAAATCCATGGTACCCCTGACCTGATTTTTTTTCAGTCCTAGCTAGGGCATATTCTTCATTGGTCTCAGGATGAAGAAAGACTGGAAAATCTTTTCCAATAGGTCTAAATCCCTTGGCAGCCATTTCTTCTGGAGACGATCCTACCACTACCCAATCTTTATCTTTAGCTTCTACATTTAAGAGGGCGTCTCTGACAGCACCTCCAACTTCATAAATCTTCATATCTTTCTAACTTGAAATAATTTTTTATCTTCCAATCTAATAGCTGTTAGTTTGTTTCCCCAAACACAACCAGTATCAAGCCCAATTATATTATGTAATTTAGTTTTACCCTCAAGAGCAGCCCAGTGCCCAAAAACAATATGCTCACCTTCTTTTAAATTATTAACAGTTTGTTTAAACCATGGAATATGAGTTTTTTCTGTTTTATCTTTGCTTGATTCTAGAATTAATGATCCATCTTTCCTCAAAAATCGCATTCGCGTGAAGTAATTTATGATTGTTCTTAATCTTTTATACCCAGTAAGACTTGAATCCCATTTTCTTGGTGTATCACCCCAGATATTTGCCAAAAGGGTAAATGAATCTTCTTTTAGGCCAAGCTGAACTTCTTTTGATAACCTTTTTGCTAATCTCATATCCCATAAATAAGGAATGCCAGCATGTGATATCCAAAATATCTCTTTGGTATCTTTTATCTTGATCTCTAAAAATAAAGGAAGTTTTTTTAACCAAGTTTGATATTTTTTTATGTTTTTTGATTCTAGAATTTTTTTCAAGGACTTATGTTTTTTCTTATGCTCTATTAAGTAAAGTAAGTAGAAATCATGATTGCCTAAAACTGCTTTCACAGATTTCTTGTTCTGCATGCAGAACTCTAAGACTTCGAGTGACTCCTTTCCTCTATTCACCAAATCACCAGCAAAAATAATCTTATCTTCTTCCGGCTTAAATTTTATTTTGCTTAACAGTTTCATAAGCTCTTGATAACACCCTTGAACATCACCAATCACATAATGAGCCATACTATTCTTTTAGTGCCTCAGCTAGCTTCATATAGTCCTCAAGACAAACCTCTTCGGGCCTTAGATTATTATCAATATCCAATAAATCCCAGTTAACATCTCTCTTCTTTAAATTATTTCTAATATTTTTCCTTCTAGAAATAAATGACCAATCTACAACTTTGTATAGATCTTTTTTAAAAGATAAATCCAGTCGGTTAGATCTTTTCGGGGATATTCTTATGAAACTTGAAGTCACTTTGGGCTTAATATCAAAAGCCTCAGGAGGAACATCAAATAATATTTGAGTATCAAAGAAAGCAGATAATTTAATAGAGAGCTTGCCCCAATTTTTTGTCCCAACTTTTCCTGTTATCTTTTCTGCAACTTCCTTTTGAACTAAAAAATGCATATCTTGAATATGCTCACACCAATCAGTAAACATTAAAATTATTTGTGTAGAGATGTTGTATGGCAAATTGCCAACTATTCTATAGCTTTCATTTTCTAAAAAATCTAAAGGCGCTTTTAAAATATCATCATTTATAAACTCAAAATTTGCAGGCCCCATATATTTTTTTGAAAGATATTCAATATTTTTTGAATCAATATCTATAGCTTTAATATTTATATCTTCAAGGTTAATCGTGTCAGTTAGAGCACCCATTCCAGGACCTATTTCTAGGAAGTTATTATTTTTTTTTGGACCGATAGACTGGCCCATCTCAAAAATAATAGCTGGGTCAGATAAGTAGTTTTGGCCAAATTTTCTTCTTGTATCTCTTGAGCTCATTTGATTATCTTTTTAGCAGCCTTTATTGCTTCTTTCAGTGATGATACGTCAGCTTTCCCAGAGCCAGCTATATCCAGCGCCACGCCATGATCAACAGATGTTCTTACAATAGGAACTCCTAGGGTAATATTGATTGACTTGCCAAAGCTGAGAGCTTTTATAACTGGCAGCACCTGGTCATGAAACATCCCCATATAAGCATCTGTTTCTTTCAATATTTTTTTTGTAAAAGCAGTATCAGCCGAGATCGGCATAGACACATTGATTTTTCTTTTTCTAAGCTCCTTTACAGCAGGTATAAGAATATCAGATTCCTCATTGCCAATTTTCCCACCTTCGCCTGCATGAGGGTTTAAGCCAAGTAATTTAATTCTTGGATTCTTTATATTAAATTTAGATTTAAGTTCATTATTTAATATCATCACCTTGCTTAGGATGAGATTTTTCGTTATAGCTTTTGAGACTTTTTTTAACGGTATGTGAGTTGTTGCAATAGCAACTCTTAGCTTGTCTGAGCCAAGCAGCATTAGAACATCATCACTTTTTGTAAGCTCTTGAATATACTCTGTGTGACCCGAGAATTTCTTATTTATCGAGATAATATTTTCTTTGCTTATAGGCCCGGTAACCAGAGCAGTTTTTTTTCTTGATAATGATTGCTCTATTCCATATTTAAGATTCTCAAGAACATAAGATGCATTAGATTTATATAGTTTGCCCGGCTTGGTATTTGAGCATTTTGAAATATTTATGACCTGTAAAACACCGAAAGTATTTTTCTTACA
>CAJXAZ010000005.1 GCA_913050015.1 uncultured Gammaproteobacteria bacterium | reverse complement strand
GTAGTTTAACTATATTTTTCTTTACTAAGATTATTTCTAAAATGATTATGCTCACAAAAGCAGCAATAGAGCTTCCAACGGCTATGCCAACATGGCCGTAGTTGAATACAAATGCCAGAAGGTAGTTTAAGGATGCATTTAAAACTAAAGAGACTAGAGCAATATACATCGGTGTTTTAGTATCCTTCCTAGCAAAAAATGCTGGTGTAAGAACCTTCATTAGCATAAAGAATGGCAAGCCAAATGAAAAAGCTATCAGACTTAATGATGCTTGATTTACATCATTTTCAGAGAATTCTCCTCTATAAAAAAGGGTGCTAACAAGGTCTATAGAACAAAAAGCTAAGCCAATAAATGAAGGTATGCCGATAAATAAAACAAACCTTTGACCTTTTTTAAGGCTACTTATAAATTCATTTTTATTGTTATCAAAATCTATTTTTGATAATGCTGGTAATAGAACAGTTCCTATGGCTATAGCAAAAATACCCATAGGGAATTGGATTAATCTATCTGAAACATATAGCCAAGTGGGGCTTCCAGTTACTAATAGTGAAGCAAAAATAGTGTCTACTAATAAATTAATTTGAATAATGCCTCCTGCTAATATTGCAGGAATCATTAGTTGAAATACCTTTTTAGAGCCTGAATTGGAAAAGTCTAATCTTGGAATTGGAAGTCTATTAATTTGCTTAAGCGGCAGAACTTGGATAGCTAATTGCACGAAGCCTGCTACTAAAACACCCCAAGCTAATGCAAATATTGGAATTTCAAACATAGGAGCAATAAATACTGCAGCTGTAATTAATGAAACATTAAATATAATTGGCGTTGATGCTGGTAAAGAAAATCTCCCATGGGTATTTTGAATTCCTCCTGCAAAAGCAACTAAAGAAATTAATGCAAGGTAAGGAAACATAATTCGAAGAACGCTAACAGCAAGTTCTCTTTTTAGATCATCAAAGTAGAAACCAGGAGCAAAGATAAATATAAAAATAGGAGCAAAAATTAAAACCAAGACAGTGAATACGAATAGAATGCCAACAAAAGTTCCTGCAAGAGAATTTATAAATTCCTTAGTATCTTTCTCAATATTATTTTTTTGATAGTCGCTATAAACTGGGATAAAAGCTTGATTAAATGCTCCTTCAGCAAAAAATCGTCTAAATAGATTAGGGATTTTTAGAGTAACAACAAAAATATCGTGAAAAACAGAAGCCCCTAAAAGACTGGTGGTTGTGATATCCCTTATAAGACCAAATACTCTAGAGATGCCCGTCCATCCACCAACTTTTTTTACAGAATTAAAAATGCTCGAATTAGAGCTATGAATTTTCTGATTCATTCTTATCAGAAAAATCTAATGATGCTGAGTTTATGCAGTACCTTAGGCCAGTTGGCTCAGGGCCGTCATCGAATACGTGGCCCAAATGAGCATCACATTTTGAACAGGTTACCTCTGTTCTTGTCCTGCCATGGGAATAATCAGGTGCTTCAGATATTAAATCATCCCGAAGAGGAATAAAAAAACTAGGCCATCCACAACCTGCATCAAACTTCGTTTCTGATTCAAATAATGGTTCATTGCAACATATGCAGATATAAGTTCCAGATTCAGTAAAATCCCAATACTTTCCTGTAAAAGGTTTTTCTGTAGCCGCTTCCCTAGTTACTTGATAGCTTTCTTCGGATAATGAGGATTTCCACTCTTCTTCAGATTTTGTAAATTTTGACATTTAATAATTGTAATATTCAACCATGAATATAGGTAGCTTTAAATTTATAAATTGATCAAATTATAAAACGTCTTGATGACGAGCATTTGCAACTTCTGTAAAGATAATAAAATCTTCAATCAAAAGATTGGAAGGAGTATAGATTCTCCTTCTTTTATCAACAGTTGAAGATGCCTCATTGATAAAGCCAAGCTGAACTGCTTGTTTTAATACCTGTAATCTTTTAATTCTAGAAGCAAATTTCTTTGGGACAAGAGAAATAGCATATTCTTGAGATATTTCATTAGATTCAAAAAATTCCCACATAAAACTCATTAAGAAATAAAACCTGTACGTATCTGATTGAAAAAAGCTAATTGAAGTAGGAGTATTTGGATTGTTTATAGATGTGCTTAGAACCCTTTTGATAAGCTTTTTAGCTGCATCTACGGATTTGCTATCTATATTTGCAACTTTATTCATTTTTTCCTTTTTAGAGTTTTTTTTGGAGATATATTGATAGTATTTAAACTAAATTATGACTATTTATAATGCATTATACATAATTTATATGATTATTATATATACTTTATGCATACATTTTGAAGGGTATATTTGATCTATTAATAATCAATAACATCCCTTCTCAATGGGTGATCAGATCTTAAATTTTTAAAAGTTTTCTCAAGATCTTCCCCAGCTGACTCTTTATATAATCTTTTAAATTTATTAGATTCATTATTAACGTTGTACTTATCAAAGTACTCATTTATATCTAAATATTTTTGATCTTTATTATTTAATGAAAAATGACTATTTATAATATGGAGCGCGTTATTAACCTCATCTTTTTGGTTTATATATTCAAGTAATTTAGTTATGAGCTTAATTGTTCCATTGATTTTTCCATCAAAGCTATGCCCTGCAATATGGGGAGTTGCTATCAACGACCTATCTATCAATGTTTTATTTGGAACTGGTTCATTATTCCAAACATCACTTACATATATAAGATCCTTGTTTCTTAATACAGCCGACTCATCAACTATCCCCCCTCTAGAGGTATTTATTAAAATCTTGCTCTTCAATGTTCCAATAAAACTTGAGTCCAGCATATTTTTTGTTGGATACTTTGAATTTGAAGTTAGAGGTGTGTGTAAAGTTATTAACTCGCATGCTTTAATACCATCAATATTGGTTAAAAAATCCATATCAAGAAATGGATCATAAGTTTTATTTTTGATGCCAAGATTACTTAAAGCTATTCTCAGCTTACTTCCAACATTGCCACACCCGATAATTCCAACAGTATTATTAATATCAAATAATTCATTTTTAACTAAAAAAGATATGCACGAAAGAACATAATGAACAACAGATGAAGAGTTACAACCAGGGGCATGAAACCAATCTATATTTTTTTTATCAAGATATTTGCTATCAATATGGTCAAAGCCAGCTGTTGCAGAGCCAATTAGCCGAGTAGCAGAATTGTTTAGGAGATTTTGATTAACCTCAACAGTTGATCTGACAAATATCACTTCAGCATCTTTAATTAAAAAATTGTTAACATCTTTGGATTTGGCATAAATAAAATCAATAGGCTTTAACTTATCAATTAACTCTACAATCTCTTTAAAATGCTTTATATCCTGGTCAACTACAACTTTCATTAATAACTAATTAGATTTATCTGGCATGATCATACTTTTAACCCATCCAAACAAAGTATTTTTTTCAAGTGAGTATTTATCTAATGAATCAAAATCTTTTGCTAACTGTCTTGGGTCTTTAAGAAAATCAGCTCTAGTATTAAAAGGCTTTTTTTCAAGCTCTTTAACTAATTTTGCTGGGTTTCCAGCATAGATTGAGTTAGCAGGGACATCTTTGGTCACAACAGATCCAGCTCCTATAATACTGTTCTTTCCAATAGTTACTCCCTTGCAGATAATTGCACTATCCCCAATCCAAACATTATCTTCCATGATGACTGGTTTCGTGGTTCCAACCGGCTCAGCCCTATCATAGATTCCATGCCAATCAGCATCTGAAATATATACTCCGTGAGCAATCATGCAAGCATCTCCTATAACTATGCTTTCGGCAGCCATTATCCTGACACCAGGGGTAATTAAGCAATATTTACCAATTTTTATCTCTCCATTCCAATCTCCTATGTTCCAAGATGTAAATTGGATATGGGCATCACTTGCGCCAATCAGGGTTGGGTAATCATCGATAAAAATATTGTCCCCAAAGACATTAATAAATCTTGGTTTAAAAAATGTGCCTCCTTTTCCTAAGTATAAGAATTGAGGTTTTAAGAATTGCCTGACGTAAGCTCTTATGATTCTGTTAGTTATTTTCTTAAGCCAATATGGCCTGTTATCTTTTCTGATAATAATCTCCTAATGAACTCATTTTAGTATGATAAAGTAGCAAAAAATTATTTACTAAATTTAAATTGATTGATAAATACATTATAGAGTTTAAGCAGCTTATTAAGATAGGAATTCCTATATTTGGATCTCAAATGTCCTATATGCTTATGGGGGCTACTGATACATTAATAGCAGGAAGAGCAAGCTCTGCAGACCTTGCAGGCCTGGCAGTAGGAAACGCATTTTCTACTACCTTATGGATGTTTGTTTCTGGTGTTATCTTTTCAGTAACGCCGATAGTAGCTCAATTATATGGAGCTAAAAAATTTACAGAGATAGGGAAAAAAGTTAGAGAAATATTATGGATTGCTTTGTTCTTAGGTCTGTCCATCTGCTTGATACTTATGAATATAGGTCTATTTCTAAATTTATTACCAATCGAGGATAGCATCACAAGTATTTCTACTGAATATTTAAAGGCTGTATCAGTTGGTTATGCTTTTATAACTATTTTTACATGTCTCAGGTGCTACAGCGAAGGGATGACATTGGCAAAACCAGTTTTTTATATTGCCTTTGGGGGTATGTTATTAAATATTCCTTTAGATTTGATGTTTGTTTATGGCTGGTTTGGAGCACCTAAACTTGGTGGTGTTGGTTGTGGCTATGCAACAACGATTGTTTCATTTGTAATGATGATTGCTCTAATTTTATATATTTATATATCCAAGCATTATAAGAAAACTGAGCTTTTTTCAGGTTATTCTCCTCCCTCTATGGAGACAACTAAAGAGGTTTTTAAACTTGGGTTTCCAATAGGTTTTGGTATTTTTATCGAACTTAGCATGTTCTCTGGTGCAGCGATTATATTGGGTATTCTTGGTGAAACAGTAGTTGCAAGTCACTCAATTGCTATAAATATTGCAAGCCTATTTTTTATGGTTCCATTATCTATAGGTCTTGCATCGGCTACAAGGGTAGGAAATTTAATTGGGGAGCGAAACCCTAGACAAGCAAAAATTGCTTCTTATACAACTATTTATATGTGCATACTTGGAGCGCTTTTAAATAGTTTAATTATTGTAGTTTTTAGAACTTCCCTAGTTGGCATATATACGACTGATTTATTAGTGCTAGATTTGGCAGTTAGTCTTTTGATATTTGCAGCTATTTTTCAAATCCCTGATGGCATTCAAATGGGAGCATTGGGTGGTTTAAGAGGCTACAAGGATACTTTTATTCCAATGATTTTATTATTCATATCATATTGGATATTTGCCATGCCTATAGGTTACTACCTGACAAACACTGGCATCAATGAGCCATTGGGGGCAGCGGGAATGTGGTATGGCATGATTATAGGCTTATCAATATTCTCCTTCTTATCTATAAGAAGATTAAACTGGATAATCAAAAAAACCCTAAGGACTAAGTCTTAGAAAGAACCTCAGCAACCTTTGAGCCTATTTCCACAAGATTATCAGCGATATGAACTCCACATTCTTGAAGTTTAGTAATCTTATCTGCTGCTGTTCCTTTTCCACCTGCGATTATTGCACCAGCATGTCCCATTCTCTTTCCTGCTGGAGCTGTCTGACCGGCAATATATGAAATAACAGGCTTTGTAATATTATTTTGAATATACTCAGCGGCATCTTCTTCAGCCGTTCCTCCAATTTCACCAACCATAACTATTACTTCAGTTTGTGGATCATTTTGAAATAACTTTAAGATATCAATAAATGATGAGCCTGGTATTGGATCTCCTCCTATACCTACACAAGTGCTTTGACCTAAGCCAAGATCAGTAGTTTGCTTTACAGCCTCATAAGTTAATGTTCCTGATCTTGAAATAATACCAACTTTACCTGGCATGTGAATGCTCGCTGGCATTATTCCTAACTTAGCCTCTCCTGGAGTAATTACTCCTGGGCAGTTAGGGCCAATTAAAGTAACTCCTAACTCATCTACTCTCTTCTTAACCTCGAGCATATCCAGTGTTGGAACGCCTTCGGTAATACAAATAATTAACTCAATTCCTGATTCTGCAGCCTCTAAGATAGAATCTTTACAAAAAGGTGCTGGCACAAAAATTAATGCAGCATTTGGATTGACTGCTTTTTTAGCTTCTTCCATAGTGTCAAAAACAGGCCTATTAAGGTGGACTTGCCCTCCCTTACCTGGTGTAACTCCTCCAACAATATTTGTACCATAATCTATAGCTTGCTCTGAATGTAAGGTTGCCTGAGAACCTGTAAACCCTTGAACAATAACCCTCGTATCTTTATTTACTAATATACTCATTTAGCTAACTCCACAGATTTTTTAGCCGCATCGGCAAGATTATTAATACTCTCAATTTTTACACCTGCTTGGGATAGAATTTGAGATCCAAGATCGGCATTATTTCCCTCAAGCCTAACAACTACAGGTATATTTACTCCAACTTCTTCAATTGCGGCAATAACCCCTTCAGCAATCAAATCACATCGAACTATTCCACCAAAGATATTAACAAGTACAACCTTAACTTCAGGATCATCTAGGATGATCTTGAATGCTTTTGAAACCCTTTCTTGAGTAGCCGTTCCGCCGACATCCAGAAAGTTAGCAGGATTACCACCATAATATTTTATAGTATCCATGGTTCCCATCGCCAACCCGGCACCATTAACCATACATCCAATATTTCCATCTAAAGATACATAACTTAAATCATTTCTAGCAGCCTCTGCTTCTCTAGGATCTTCTTGAGAAGAGTCATGCATTTCTGCTATTTCGGGCTGTCTGTAAATAGCATTTGAATCAATACTAACTTTTGCATCTAGACAATGAAGATTACCACCGCTGGTAATAACCAATGGATTTATTTCTAACAGAGCTAAATCTCTTTCAACGAATAGTTTTGTAAGGTTTTGAAGCATTGGAACAAATTGTTTTGTTTGAGCGTTATTTAAATTTAGAATCTTTGCAATTTTTCTAGCTTGGAAAGGTTGGGCACCGCATAAAGGATCAATAGGTTCATATATAATTTTATCTGGAGTATTCTCTGCAACTTCTTCTATATTTACTCCTCCCTCACTTGAGCCAATAAATACAATTCGTTGAGAATCTCTATCAATAACTGCGCTCAAATATAATTCTTGATCAATATCAGTACATTCCTCAACCAGAATAGAGTTAACCAACTGTCCATTACTATCGGTTTGATAGGTAACAAGTTTTTTACCTAGCCAGTGTCTTGCAAACTCAATTGCATCATCAGGGGTATCAACCAACTTTACTCCTCCAGCCTTGCCTCTTCCTCCTGCATGAACCTGGGCTTTGACAACCCACTTTGAACCACCGATATCTCTACAAGCTTTAAGGGCTTCTTCGGGCTCAAATATTACAACTCCCTTAGAAACAGGTAAGTTATATTTTGCGAACAAGGCTTTACCTTGATATTCATGTAAATTCATTTTATTTCCTTTTGTTTCCTATATGTATAGCTTGATTATTTACTGCCAATGCTGCCTCGTGAAGAGCTTCTGAGACTGTTGGATGACTAAAGATTGTAAGTCCTAAATCTTCTGAACTTGCGCCAAACTCCATCGATATTAATGCCTGTTGAACGATTTCTGCAGCCGACGGGCCAAAAACATGCGCACCTAATATTGTATCTGTTCTCGCATCAGATATTAACTTAACAAACCCAGTAGATTGGTCAACTGCCAAGGCTCTTCCACTTGCTGCAAATGGAAATTTACCAACTTTATATTCAATGCCAAGCTCTTTTAATTCAGCTTCATTTTTACCAACCCATGCAATTTCAGGATGGGTATATATAACTGATGGAACAAGATCATAGTTCATCTCTGCAAACTTTCCTGCGATTCTTTCGGCAACCATAATACCCTCTTCACTTCCTTTGTGAGCAAGCATTGGCCCTCTGACAACATCACCTATAGCCCAAACATTGTCGTTACTTGTTTGGCAATGATCATTTACACTTATAAAACCTCTATCATCAAGAGATACTCCTGAATCTTCTGAAAATACATCTTTTACATTAGGCCTTCTGCCGACTGCAACAATTAATTTATCAAACTCCATTTCTTGAATGCCATCACTATTTTCATATGATATTTTTACAGAATTTTTTAAATTATTTGAAGAGATTAATTTTGAGCCAAGTTTTATATCTAACCCTTGTTTCTTAAAATCTTTAAGTGATTCTTTAGCTATTTCACCATCAGCCATCGGTAAAAAATCATCCATGGCCTCTATAACGGTTACATTAGAACCAAGTCTAGCCCATACACTTCCAAGCTCAAGACCGATAACACCTGCACCTATAACCCCTAAGGTTTTAGGAACTTTGCTAAATTCTAGCGCACCAGTACTATCAACTATATTTTTACTATCAAAAATTGCAGATGGTATTTCTATAGGAGACGATCCTGTAGCTATTATAATATTTTTAGATTCAAGCAAATCAACAGTCCCGTCAGATTTTGTGATTTCGACCGTTGAGTTAGCAATTAACTTACCTCTTCCATGTATTGAAGTAACTTTATTTGCAGCAAATAATCCAGAGATACCGCCTGTAAGCTTTTTAACAATATCATCCTTCCTTTTCATCATGACCGGAATATCTAATTTTACTTTTTCTATACCTATACCATGTCCGTCTAGATGATTTAAAGCATCGTGATATCTGTGAGATGAATCAAGTAAAGCCTTGGAAGGTATGCATCCAACATTTAGACAAGTTCCACCAAGAGTCATACTTCCTGACTCATCAACATAATCTTCAACACAAGCTGTTTTCAGACCAAGTTGAGAAGCCCTAATGGCTGCAACATATCCAGCCGGCCCACTTCCTATAACAACAACATCGTACATATCTTTACCTATAAGTTTAATAATAATCTTTCGGGTGATTCAAGCTGCTCTTTAATTGATACTAGAAATGATACAGCCTCCTTTCCATCTAATAGTCTATGGTCGTAACTCATAGCTAAATACATCATTGGCCTTATAACAACCTCACCATTAATTGCTACAGGTCTATCTTGGATTGAATGCATTCCAAGTATTGCAGTTTGAGGAGCATTTAGTATTGGAGTTGATAATAGTGAACCAAAAATGCCACCATTCGATATAGTAAATGTTCCGCCTTGCATATCCTCGATTCCTAACTTTCCATCTCGAGCCTTTTCAGAATACTCTAGTATTGATTTTTCTATCTCTGGTAAGGATTTAGTATCAGAATCTTTAATAATAGGGACCACCAAACCTCTCTCAGTAGAAACAGCTACGCCTATGTCCTGAAAACCATGATAGACAATATCGGCTCCATCTATTGACGCATTAACAAGGGGAAATTTCTTTAAAGCTTGTACGGCAGCAATTACAAAAAAGCCCATAAAGCCAAGTTTTACACCATGCTGCTTTAAAAATTCTTGCCCATACTTTGCTCTCAATTCTTTTATTGGCAGCATGTCAACTTCATTAAAAGTGGTAAGCATTGCTGTCTCTTGCTTAACTGAGACAAGCCTTTTGGCGATAGTAGATCTAAGTCTAGACATAGCCACTCTTTTTTCTGGTCTATTAGATAATGGAATTGTGCTTGGGGTATGCTCATTTCTAGCTGATGCACTTGAACTACTTTCTAGATGATTTATAACATCTGCTTTAGTCACTCTATTATCTTTGCCAGAGGGCTTCACATCACTGGCTACTATTTTATTTTCGGCAAGTATTTTTTTTGTGGCTGGTCCTAGCTTCTTATCTGTATTCTTTAATTCTTCTTTAGGCTCATCTATAGCTTCGTTAGATTTTGAAGGCTCTTCTATAGCTGCAGAGGATTCGGTAAACATGCCAATAACCTCAGAACTATTAACGATCTCTCCCTCTGCCTTAATAATTTTTGATAGAATTCCATCAATTGGCGCAACAACCTCTAGGACAACTTTATCGGTCTCAATTTCTGCTACAACCTCATCTTGAGATACCGATTCGCCTTCTTTCTTCAGCCAACTTGCAACTGTTCCATCTGATACAGACTCAGGAAAGGTTGGTGATTTAATTTCAATTGTCATAATTATTTCCTCTATTTTAAAGCATCTTCTATTAATTGAGATTGTTGCTTTAAATGTAATTTCATCATCCCAACAGCAGGAGCAGCAGCAGCAGGTCTGCTAACTAAGCTTATTTGCTTGTCATTGCCTTCAAACCTATCCAACACTCTTTGTATTCTGTGTCTGTGACTAAACCATGCCCCTTGGTTTGCAGGTTCTTCTTGGCACCACACAAATTCATTAATATTTTTATATGCTGAAAGTATTTCTTCAAGATCATCATGCGGGAAAGGATATAGCTGTTCAATTCTAATTATAGCTATATTTTCTTTACCTTCTTTATTTCGAGTCTCCTCTAGATCATAAAAAACCTTACCAGAGCATAGTACAACTTTAGTTATTTGATCTTTTGCATCTATACAGTCATCAACAACACACTGGAATGACCCCTCGGTTAGATCTTTAACACTAGAAACAGCTTTTGGATTTCTTAATAAACTCTTTGGTGACATTATTATTAAAGGAGTACGCATTTTTCTAATTGCCTGTCTTCTTAAAAGATGGAATATTTGAGCGGGTGAGCTAGGAACGCATACTTGAATATTTTCAGAAGCACATAACTGTAAAAATCTTTCAATTCTTGCACTGCTATGCTCAGGCCCTTGTCCTTCATAACCATGAGGAAGTAGCATAACTAGACCGGATTGCCTTTCCCATTTATGCTGTGCTGATACTATAAATTGATCGATAACGACCTGTGCGCCGTTTACAAAATCTCCAAACTGAGCTTCCCAAATAGCTAATCCAGTTGGCCATGTCGCTGAATAGCCATATTCAAATCCTAAAACCGCTTCTTCAGATAACAGGGAATCGTATATATCAAACCTTACAGTATTGTCTTTAGCAATTTTTGAAAGAGGTATATATCCATCGCCATTATTCTGATCAAAAACACATGCATGCCTATGAGAGAAGGTTCCCCTTCTTACATCTTGACCTGTAATTCTTATAGGATATCCTTCTGATAGTAGTGTTGCATAAGCCATATTCTCAGCAAAGCCCCAGTTAATTCCTACATCACCTTTGTTCATTTTTGCTCTATCTTCAAAAATCTTTTTTGCCTGTATTCCCAATTTAAATGAGTCAGGAACTTCGCATATTTTATCGCCGAGAATATTGAAGTCTTTCTTTTTAACAGTAGTATCTACTTTAGGCCACCATAAAACATCAAGATAATCATTCCAATCAAACCATAATGAATCATTAGGTTTTTCTGCAAGGTTTTTTGCAACAGTTATTCCCTCGTCAAGAGATTTTCTATAAGAGGATTTTATTGAAGAAGCTTCTTCTTTAGTTAACAAACCTTCACTTAATAATTGCTCTTGATATTGGTGCAGAACAGATGGATGCTTAGCTATAACTTCATACATTGTAGGCTGAGTTGCAGATGGATCATCAGCTTCATTATGGCCTCTTCTTCTATAGCAAACTAAATCTATAACAACATCTTTATTAAACTTAGCTCTATATTTAGTCGCTATTTTTACAGCATTAACGACCATCTCGGGATCATCACCGTTCACATGAATAACAGGAGCTTGAATCATTTTTGCAACGTCCGTGCAATAGTCTGTGGATCTAGCATCATGCTTGTTACTTGTAGTAAAGCCAATTTGGTTGTTTACAATAATATGAATAGTTCCACCAACGTAAAAACCTCTTGTTTGAGACATCTGAAGGGATTCCATTACAACACCTTGACCTGAAAAAGACGCATCTCCATGAAGTAAAACTGGAATAACCTTTGATCTGTCTTCATCTCCAATTCTATCTTGCCTAGCTCTTACCGAACCTAACACTACCGGATCAACGATTTCTAAATGTGATGGATTGCTATTAAGGGAGACATGAACTTCCCCTCCTGGTGTATCTAAGTTAGAAGAGAAACCTAAATGATATTTAACATCTCCTGTATTTGCTCCCTCTAACTCGCCCTCTTCACTAAAAGCAGAAAATAACTCTGAAGGTAATTTACCAAGCACATTAACCAAAAGATTTAATCTACCTCTGTGGGCCATACCAAAACATATTTGATTAGCTCCTAGAGAGCCACAATGCTGGATTACAGCATCAACCAAAGGAACAAGAGCCTCTGAGCCATCTATGCCAAAACGTTTCATTCCTGGATATTTAGCTGCTAGATATTTAGCAAGCCCCTCAGCTGAATTTAATCTCTCATATATTTGTAACCTTTCTTCTTTTGAGAAAGTATATTTTTCAATCTTGGATTCAAATTTCTTTTGGAACCATTTTCGCTCCGATGAATTCATAATATAGTTATATTCAATGCCTATAGTTCCACAATAAATAGATTTTAGACTTGCAACTATCTCTCTTAAGGTTGCCTTCTTAGTTCCAGTTAAAAAGGTATCTGTATAAAACTCATCATCTAAATCAGATTCTTTTAAACCATGAAATTCAATATTTAAATCTTCTATTTCATTTCTATCCATCATATTTAGAGGGTCAAGTTTGGCTTCTTGATGACCTCTATTTCTGTAAGACTGAATCAACCTAATTACCTTTCCCTGTCTCTCATCTCCAGCTTCTGGATTGATAGCTTGGCCCCTAGGCATATTTCTAAATTCATTAATTATGGATTGATGAGAAACCTCACCATTAGAATTTGGCTGAGAAGGCAGACTTAAAAAAAATGAAAGCCATTCTTCAGAAAGGTCATTTGGATTACTTAGAAAAGTTTCATAAAGTGATTCGAGGTAGCTAGCGTGACTAGCTGATAAATGAGAGCTTCCCCATAGCTCTTCCATTGATTGATTCATTTCTTTCTAATTATCTGACCCCGTCTGATGTAATAACTTGTTTCTTATTACTTAAAAGCATTGATTTAATTTCGCCAATTGCCTTGTTTGGATTGAGGCTTTTTGGACAAGCGCTTACGCAATTCATAATGCCGTGACACCTATAAACACTAAATGGATCTGACAGTTCTTCCAGTCTATTTTGAGTTTCTAAATCTCTTGTATCTGCTAAAAATCTATATGCTTGAAGTAATGCCGCAGGCCCAACGAATTTATCAGGATTCCACCAAAATGATGGGCAACTGGTTGAACAACAAGCACAAAGAATACATTCATATAATCCATCTAACTTAGCTCTATCTTCTGGAGATTGAAGCCTTTCTTGCTCCGGTGCAGTTGTGTCGTTTTGAAGAAATGGCTTTATTTTTTCATACTGAGCATAAAACTGCGTCATATCAACCACTAGATCCCTAATAACAGGAAGACCTGGTAACGGTCTTAGTTCAATTTTGTCTTTTTTAATTACTGATGATATTGGTGTAATGCATGCGAGACCATTCTTACCATTAATATTCATACCATCTGAGCCACACACACCTTCTCTACATGACCTTCTATAAGATATTGAATCGTCACTTTCCTTTAATAAATGCAGTAAATCAAGAACCATGATGTCTCTAGCTGGTTTTTCAATACTATATTTTTTCATGTAAGGGAATTTATCCTGTTCAGGATTGTATCTATACATACTTACTTCTAGAGTATTGCTGCTCATTAATATGTCCTCACTACTGGGGGAAATGCTTCTACCTGTGAAGGGCTAAAATTTACATCTCTTTTTGAGATTGTTTTTGAAATTGGATCATATAAAGAGTGACATAACCAATTATCATCATCTCTTTCAGGAAAATCATCCCTAGCATGAGCTCCTCTACTTTCATTTCTACTGAAAGCAGCAATAGCTGTTGCTTCTGCAACTTCAAAAAGATTTTGTAACTCTATAGCTTCTACTCTACTAGTATTGAAAGCGTTACTTTTATCCTTTAGATGAAGGTTGTTAACTTTTTCCCTGATCTCATCTAGCTCTTTTAGTCCTTTTTCCATAAACTCGCCGCGTCTAAAGACTCCAAAATAGTTTTGCATGCATTCTTGAAGCTCTTTCTTTACAGGCGCAGTTTCATAACCACTTGATGATTCATTTAGATGATTTAAACGTTGTAATGAGGCCTCAATATCATCTTTTGTTGCAGACTCAACACCGCCTCCAGATTTTAGCTCTTGCTGAATATGCATTCCCGTTGCTCTTCCGAAGACAACCAAATCAAGCAATGAATTTCCTCCAAGCCTGTTTGCGCCATGAACAGATACGCAGGCAGCTTCTCCGGCAGCAAATAGTCCAGGAACAATAGAGTCAACATTATTTACTCTATTGAATGCTTGGCCATGAATATTAGTTGGTGTTCCGCCCATCATATAATGGCATGTAGGAACCACTGGAATTGGTTCATAAATTGGATCAACATGAGCAAATGTTTTAGACAGCTCGCATATTCCTGGAAGCTTAGCATTTAAAACATCAGCACCAAGATGATCTAGCTTTAAGAAGATATGGTCTTTATTTTCTCCACAACCTCTTCCTTCAAGTATTTCAAGAACCATGGATCTTGCTACTACGTCTCTTCCTGCAAGGTCTTTAACATTTGGAGCATATCTCTCCATAAATCTCTCACCATCCTTATTTACTAGATAGCCCCCCTCACCACGACATCCTTCAGTAACTAGTGAGCCTGCACCATAAATACCAGTTGGATGAAACTGCCACATCTCCATGTCTTGAGCAGGAAAGCCAGCCCTTAGAGCCATTGCTAAGCCATCGCCAGTATTAATTAGAGCATTTGTAGTTGATGCGTAAATCCTACCAGCACCACCAGTAGCCATAACAGTTGCTTGTGATTTTAAATATGCAAGTTCTCCATACTCGATAGAGAATGCAATAACTCCTGTTACTTCATTTTTACTATTTTTTACTATATCAACTGCGAACCACTCATTTAAAAAGTTAGTTCCTTCTTTGATATTGTTTTGATAAAGAGTGTGAAGCAAGGCGTGGCCTGTTCTATCTGCAGCTGCACAAGTTCTAGCTGCCTGACCGCCCTTACCGTAATCTTTTGATTGTCCGCCAAAAGGTCTTTGATAAATTCTTCCATTCTCAAATCTAGAAAATGGTAATCCCATATGCTCTAACTCAAATACAGCCTTAGGACCTTCGGAACAAAGATACTCAATAGCATCTTGGTCACCAATAAAATCTGCACCTTTGACAGTGTCATACATATGCCATCTCCAATCATCATCAGGGTCTGCACTTCCTATTGCACAAGTTATACCTCCCTGAGCTGATACTGTATGAGATCTAGTTGGAAAAACTTTTGATACTACTGCTGTCTTTAGACCTGATTTAGCTAATTCTAGCGATGTCCTCATGCCCGAACCGCCTCCACCAATAATCAAGGCATCAAATTCGATTGTTTTAATATCTTTGGCTAGATTACTATTGTTCATTTATCCCTTTTATTAGTTTGCATTATAAATAATTAAAATAATATATTATAACCATATTGTATATAGTATGACTACTAAGTAAAGTAATCCCATAGATACAAATAAAAAATAATATAAATTTCTAAGGAACTTGGCTCTTTTTGCAAGAGACTCATTTAAAAAACCTAATGTCCTAGTTGTAAGGTAGTCAGTCCCGACTGTCCATAAACCAATAAAGGAGTGAAGGAGAATGAGAATAAATACTAAAGAGGTGGCTATTTTTAATTGTGCAGAAAGAGCAAAATTAGACCAATTATCAAAGCTTATAATATCGCTTGAAAATATGAAGTAGGCAACATATAAGAAATAAGTAAAGATTATTAAAGAACTATATCTTTGCGCCTTCCATATCAAAGAACCCTTCATGAATAAACACCATAAAATATCCCAACTGAACTTAGTAGCCATAAAATAAGAACAAAAATAGATGAATAATATGAGCTAGATAACGATTCACCAATATGAAAGAAGTCCATAATTAGATGCCTAATCCCAGTCAAGATGTGATACCAGAAAACAAGAAAGCTAAAAATAGTGAATACTGAAAAAAATGAAATATTATTAATAGATTCTACTAGCAAGTTAAAGCTTTTTTCACTTGCCGTTGAGTGATTAAAGATAAATAAAGTAACTGGAATAGTTATAAAAAAAATATACATTCCTGATAGTCTATGTGTAATAGATGAGAATGCCGACATCGGCAGTTTGATTTTGGTCAAGTCTATATAAACAGGTCTTTGATCCATAATATACTAATGAGACAAATGTCTATTTTTAGGGTTTAATTACCTGAGAATTATACTTTAAGGAGAGTTAAAAGGATAAAAAATACTTAATAAAAGTTATTTTTTAGACTTTTTAATATGTTTTACCATTCTTAGTCTTTTCTTGACCTGCCTATCAGATAACTTATTAACTTTACCCTCAAATGGGTTTTCTGATTTTCTGAAAATTAACCTTAACTGAATACTCTCTAGCTTTAACTCAGATCTAAATGAATTTTCTAAGTATTTTCTATAATTTTGAGGAATTTTTTTATCTTGATTTGAATGTATTATTAAAGTCGTTGGATTGATACCGCCAAAATGAACTTGTTTTAATTTCAACTGCCTTCCAGCAACTGAAGGAGGAGCGCTCTGCTCAATAAACTTACTTAATAGTTTATTTAAATAAGAAGTTATATATTTTTTCTGGGATGTCTCAATTATGGTGTTAGTTATTCTAAATAATCTTTTGAAGCCAAGGCCTTTGATTCCTGATATTTCTAATTTTATAAAATCTGCTACAAAGTTTGATTGAGCTCTCTTTGTTTCATAGATGTCATCTTTTTCTTTCTTTGTTAGCAAATCAATTTTATTAAGCGCTATTACAATGGGCTTTCCCATTTCGCATACCATATTAATTATTTTTAGATCCTGATCAACAATGCCTTCTTGGGCATCACATATAAATATAACAACGTCACACTCTTCTACAGAGTGCATAGCCCTTACGTATGAAAAATATTCGACCTTATGATTGTTTTTATATCCTTTTCTAATACCAGCTGTATCAATAAAAATAAACTCTTGATCATCCACTGTGAATGGAATACTTATAGCGTCTATCGTTGTCCCGGCTATCTCAGAGACAATCAATCTATCTTCATTGATAAACTTATTTATAAAAGTCGACTTACCAGCATTCGGCCTACCTAGGACTGCAATTTTTTTACCCTCTGGAGTAATATATTGCTTATCAGGAAGAGAGTCTTTTATATAAGTTCTTAAATCTGTTATGTTTCTTGAGTGCTCTGCACTAATCTCAAAATATTCACCAATACCTTTTTTTATAAGATCCTCTTTTAAGAGCGAGTCTGTAATTTTATCGCTCTTATTAAGAACGGTGATGAATTTTTTATTGAGCTTTCTTAATCTAGATAATATATCTAGATCTTCTTTATTAAGGTTTTCAGAGCCATCTAACAAAAAGATAATTAGACTTGATTCTTCTGCTGCAATCCATGCCTGCTCAGCTATATCTTCTTTTAAAATTGATTCATCTTGAGCAATACCACCAGTATCAATTATTAAACTCTTCTGATCTCCAAAGGTTATATATCCATGGTTTCTATCTTTAGTTAGGCCTGAGAAATCTGATACTATCGCCTTACGGGACCTTGTTAACTTATTAAATAAAGTTGATTTTCCGACATTGGGCCGTCCAATTATTGCTATGGAGGTAAACATTTTTAGTTATCATCTTATATGCTTAATGAGAATATATTAAATCCCTCATCTATTACATAAAAGTTATTACTCCTGCTAATAATCGTTTTAATAGGCTTTCTAGAAATTTTTTCCCTTCCAGTAGTACTTCCGTTTAAAGGATCAATGATGTGAATATATCCATCTAAATCTCCAACAACGAGCTGACCTTTGAAGCTAATAGCGTTAGAAATTTCTCTATTTAGATACTCATCAGAGTTCCAAGAAGGCTGAAGAGTTTTCATAAAAAATGTTTTCATACTAGAGTTAGCTTCGACAACTGCCAAAACTCCTTTAAGAATTACCGGAGAGAAAAAAGATGAGCTTTCAGAAGTCCAAACAGATCTTTTTTGAGCTAAATCAAATACGTTTAAATTACCTTGATAGTTGGTTGTGTAGACCAACCCTCCCTCAACTAATGGGCTGGAATCAGAGTCAACCAAACTTTCTAACTCAGAAGTTCCAGACGGATAGGAGATTGCACCATCCCAAATAGGAAAACCTGTATCTAATTGAAATACTCCAAGTCTTCCATTATCAAATGAAACAAAAATTTGCTTATCAGATATTACAGGGCTACTACTACCTCTTATTGTAAGATTAGGAAGTTTAGATCTATATGACCATTGCAATTCTCCAGAATTTTTATCAAGAGCTAATAACTCACCGGAGCCAGTTTTAATAATTACAAATTTAGCATCTATAGCCGCAGGGGCTAAGACTTCTGATTTCACATTAGATGTCCACAAAACTGATCCATCATTTTGATTATGCGCAATAACATTTCCATCGACATCCGATACAACCAAGATACCAAATCCAGATGAAACACCAGAAGAAAGGAAGTTTGATTGGATCTCCCAATTTATCTGACCTGATTCTGAGTCAATCGAAGAAATAACACCAGAAGAATCAGCAAAAAATATATTACTAGCATTAAAACTAGGGACAAAATTACCTAGAGTATTTTCAGCATTGTTAAATGAAATTTTCCAGTTAGTTTTAACAGAATACTTACTAGAAAATTTTTCTAATTTTTTTGGCTCATCAATATCTACCTCTCCATTTTCCCAAAATTTAAGGGACTCCATTGAAGAACAAGAAGATAAGAAAATAACAACTAAAAATAAACTAATATTATTTTTAAGCTGATAAATATTTCTTTTAAGATTTTCCATATAATTTTTTAAGTTTTAAGATTTGCTAATTTCATTGAAACAATAGATAAAGAGGTTTCATCGGTATATTTATCTTTTGCCAAAAGGTACTGCTCTTCTGCAAGAGAATTCTCTTCTTTCTTAAGGAGTATATCGCCTGTTAATTCATGAATGTAAGCGTTAGCTGAAGAGCCCGAGTACTTTTCAAGCATTCTTAAAGCAGCATCAAGATCACCATTTGCAGATAAAAGCCTTGCTGAGCTAACTCTTGAAATTTTGTTAAATAATTTATTGCCGCCTATGCCATTTGTTAGCTTAATTAGTTTAGAGAAGTTATTTAATGCATCTTCATTATTGCCATCTCTAGCATCCGCCGATCCTTTTGTTAATAGAGCTATTTTTGCATAACCTGTTTTTTTATAGCTAGAAGTTAGTTCATTGAAAAGAGCTGTTGCCTCTTCTTTACCACCTTCTAAATCAACATTTTTTGAAAGCCAATCCTGATATATCACAGCAGCTTTCTCGTTATTACTTTTAGCAACATTAGACATGACAAAGGAAATTACCACTATTGCAAGGATTAATGCGATAACTGAAAGAACTGCTATCTTATGCTTATTATAAAACCTCATAAAAGGTGCAAATTTCATATTATTTTCAAAAACTTCACTCATAATTATTTCCTATATTTACAGAGCTTTATAAAATTCAAACAACTCATCAATTGAGACAGTTTGCTGCTCTTTAAGTTCATCTTTCAATGGCTTGATAATAACCGTATCGTTATTAAACTCTTCTTCCCCAACAATAACTGCATATTCAGAATTATTCTTGTTAGCCCTTCTTAATTTAGCCTTTAAGCTACTATCAGATAGCTGCATATCTAAAATAATATTCTTATTTAGAGACCTAAGGCGGTGCGCTATTTTATATGTTTTTGGCTCTAAAGTACTACCAAGAGTAATAAAAGATACAATTTTATCTGAGGGAGTTATGTCGCTTATAAGACTAGCAAATCTTTCAATTCCTATGGCCATACCTATCGATGGTAAGTCTTTACCCCCCAATTTAGAGCATAGATCATCATATCTACCGCCACCTAAGAAAGAATCTTGTGCACCAAGATTCGATGAAAGAGCCTCAAAAACAAACCCTGAATAATAATCCAAGCCTCTTACCAAGGTGTAATCTATTTCTATGTTACAAACATCTGAAAATTCACCTTTGATTGCTTCAAGCAATTCAATAGATTTTGGTTCAAGAAATTCTTTTAATGAGGGTGCATCTTTTAAGATTAATTGAGTGCCTTCATTTTTACTATCAAGAACTCTAAGAGGGTTACGGGAAAGTCTTTCTAAGTCTTTTTCATCTAGATTTTTCTTGAGTGGCTCAAGAAATTTTATTAAAGCATCACAATAGGCTTTTTTATTTTCTTGGCTTCCTAGGTGATTAATTTTTATTGTGCAGTCTGCAATATTAAACTCTTCTACTATCGAGCATACCAATGAAATCATCTCAAATTCAGGAGCTCCTTCTGGATATCCGAGGATCTCTACGCCAGCTTGATAAAACTGCCTATATCTTCCTTTTTGAGGTCTTTCATATCTCCACATTGGTCCCATATACCAAAGCTTATGAGCAGATTGATCAAGTTTTTTCTCAATAACTGATCTGATAACACTGGCTGTTCCCTCAGGTCTTAATGAAATACTTTTATCGTTTCTATCTTGAAAAGAATAAATCTCTTTATTTACTATATCTGATATATCTCCAACAGATCTTTTAAAAAGGTCTGTATCTTCAAGCGCAGGAGTTCTTATCTCTTTAAGATAGTAATTAGAAAATATTTTTTTTATTCTTTTCTCAGTCTCAAAAATATTTTTTGACAGGTCACTGCTATCCCCATCTTCATAAAGATCGAGCATTCCTGTTAATGAGTGAATTTTATCCAATTTAACTCCTTGCTATAATTTCTACTGACTGCCTTAAGGCTATTTTCTCTCTGACCTTGTCCTCAATTTCCTCTACAAGATTCTCACTGCTAATTTTTTTATCAGGAGACCCATCAACATATAATAAATTTCGCGGACTTGCTCCTGTAAGTCCAATATCAGCAGCCTTACTTTCACCAGGGCCATTTACATAGCAGCCTATTATTGCAACTTCTATATCTTCAGTTATGTCTTCTAAACGACTTTCCAGCTCATTAACAACCTCAATTACATTAAAGTTTTGTCTTGAGCAGCTAGGGCAAGCAATAATTTTCACCCCTCTACTTCTAATATTTAGACTCTTTAGAATATCCCAACCAATCTTAATCTCGTCAATAGGATCAGATGCTAGAGATATCCTTATTGTGTCGCCAATACCCTCAGATAAAAGCATTCCAACTCCAATTGATGATTTGACTGTTCCAGCTCTGTAACTTCCAGCTTCAGTAATTCCTAAATGCAAAGGCTGATCAATTAGCTTAGAAATTTTTCTATATGCTTCAACTGTCATCTCAATATTTGAAGCCTTTAAGCTCATTTTGTAATTATGAAAATTAAATTTATCTAAAATTTCTACATGTCGAAGGGCTGACTCAACTAAAGCATCGGCGTTTGGCTCTCCGTATTTTTTTTGAAGATCCTTTTCTAAAGAACCAGCATTAACACCAACTCTTATAGGTACGTTATTATGAATTGCAGCTTGAATCACTTCATTGACCTTGCTTTCTTTTCCAATATTACCAGGATTTATTCTTAAACAATCAGCAGTATCAGCAACCTCTAGTGCAATTTTATAATCAAAATGGATATCAGCAACTAAAGGAATACTGACTGCTTTCTTGATTTGCTTGAATGCCGCTGCTTCATCAAAGCCAGGAACAGAAACCCTTACAATATCAGCTCCTGCTGCTTGAAGATCATTGATTTGTTTAACTGTAGACAAAACATCACATGTGTTTGTATTTGTCATAGATTGAATTGAAATAGGCTTTTGCCCACCAACAATTACACCGCCAACATCAACGGCTTTGGTTTCTTTTCTTGTGATCCAGTTACTCATCATTAAAAATAATAGTATTTACTCTTAGTCTATTAGCATTAGTAATAAAATCAATAAGATTGCCCTTATAGCTTCCTGTAATGCTTTCAGCATTACCAATTACCAATCTAAAGGGCTCTTCTATCAGCAGACTAAATTTATCTCCAGCTTGAAACAATTGATACTTAATCAATTCATTATTTGAATAAATTTCTACCCAACACTCATCGCTAAAGAATAGTGACAGTTCTTTTTCTTTTTTTGGATTAAGCTCAACCTCAGGCTCTAATTTCTCAATAGGAATAATTAATTCCTTCTTTAAATTAAGAATACTAGCCTCGATAGCATTAGCATTATCCAATGAGAAAGAATCACTTACATAGAGAATATCCAATTTACCATCATCATAATAATAAAATTTATTAAAAATAATAATAAATATTAAGAGGCTAATAATTATTCCTGCGCCTGTAACAAAGGGAAATAGAGATTTGTTAAATCGAGCAATCGACTTCTCCACAATTTCTGCTTGTCTGTTCTCTGGTTCATATATTGGAGGAAAGCTACAATCAAGTGAAAGAAATTTTCGGTATTTAATAAAGTAAGCTCTTGCAAAACCTTCACTAGGAAAAATAGAATAGTCTCCAGATTCTATACCTTCAATATATTTAATATTCATTACTGCTTGTTCTGAAACTTGCTGAGAAGTTAGCCCAAGCCCCTCTCTCGAATCTAAAAATATTTTTCCTGTCTTAGCTGAACTAGCAGACTTTATATCCTCACTCATCATATTG
This sequence comes from uncultured Gammaproteobacteria bacterium, assembly GCA_913050015.1. Taxonomy (GTDB): domain Bacteria; phylum Pseudomonadota; class Gammaproteobacteria; order Magnimaribacterales; family D2472; genus SCGC-AAA076-P13. The sequence continues at coordinate 11,370 of CAJXAZ010000005.1, read as the reverse complement.
ACCTATGGCTAATGAGTTTTTTACCTTTTACGGACTTAGTTAATTTACCTACTAGCTGACCACATGCACCATCAACCGCATCTCCTCTTGTAATTCTTAGAGTCGTAATAAACCCCTTATCCATTAAGATATTCTTAAAATTTGAAATATTCGTGTTATTTGATCTTTTATAATTAGATCCATCAAAGGGATTAAATGGAATTAAATTAATTTTGCAATAAACACCAGATAAAAGTTTTGCTAGCTGTCTAGCTAGCTCAGGTGAGTCATTAACGCCATCTATTAATACATACTCTATAGTTATATTTCTTTTTCCTTCGTATTTATCAAGGTAATCATTACATGATTTCATAAGCATGCTGATAGGATATTTTTTATTTATTGGCACCAACTCATCCCTTAATTCGTTAATTGGCGCATGAAGAGAAATGGCTAAAGAGACATCAATTTCATCTGGAAGTTTATCTATTTGAGGGGTAATACCAGAGGTACTAATAGTTATTCTCTTTCTAGAAAGACCATAGCCCAATTGATCTTTCATAATTTTTGCAGATTCGATAACTGGACGAAAATTTAATAGCGGCTCTCCCATTCCCATAAAAACAACATTGGTAATAGGTAATTCATTTTTATCATTAAAGTTTGCTAGCCATACTTGCCCTATGATTTCATCAGCTGTTAGGTTTTTTTCAAATCCCTGAGCTCCTGTTGCACAGAAAGTACATTGAAGCGCACATCCTGCTTGAGAAGATATACACAAAGTCATTCTTTTCTTTTCAGGAATCCTTACCATCTCAACCATTGATCCAGAATCCAGCTTGATTAAATACTTAATGGTCCCTTCAGGAGATTTATGAATTTCCTCAATAATCGGGGGTAATATATAAGCCATAGAATCGAGCCTCTCTCTCAAAGGCTTATTGAAATCAGTCATCTCATTGAAATCAAGAACACCTTTTTGATGAATCCACTGTAAGAGCTGCTTAGCTCTAAATTTTGGCTCATTAATTTTTTTAAAGAAATCTTCTAGCGAACCTAGCGAGTAACCTAAAAGATTTTCTTTAATTTCCAAAACCTATTTAGTCATTATTTCTTCATTTGTGAAAAAATAATTGATCTCCCTCAATGCACTAGTTTCAGAATCAGATCCATGAACTGCATTAGCATCTATGCTATTAGCAAAATCAGCTCTTATTGTTCCTGGCTCAGCCTCTTTAGGATTAGTATTTCCCATAAGTTCTCTATTTTTAAGAATAGCACCTTCGCCTTCTAAAACTTGAACAAATACAGGCCCTGATGTCATAAATGTTTTTAGATCGTTGAAGAAAGGTCTTCCCTCATGCTCCGCATAAAAACCAGATGCCATTTCATCAGAAAGGTGTACTAATTTTCCAGCGACAAGATGCAAACCATTTTCTTCAAATCTAGAAATGATTTTACCTATGAGGTTTTTAGAAACCGCGTCAGGTTTGATGATTGATAATGTTTGTTCAATTGCCATAATAATATTCCTTAAAAAAATTTAGGCTATTATATGGGACTTATTGATATTCTTCTATCCATAACATCTGAATAGCTTCAAGAATTTGCTCATTAGACTTGATTGGGTCACCAATAAAACCTTCTAAATCACAAACTTTGGAGTGCAAATCAGGAAAGCTTATCCACTGAGGGTCAATGCTAGGAAATTTTTCGTAAAGCTCTATCGCTATATCGCCAACGTCAGTCCATATTAAATCATTCATCAGTGATCCTCTGATACCATATTTATATTATATTTGGGGAGTTCAATCTCGATTTCTTCTCCTACAGGAGGTATTGCCTGACAGCTAAGTCTAGAGTTTTGCTCTAAACCCCATGCCTTATCGAGCATATCTTCTTCAATATCACTAGCTTCATCAAAAGCATCAAATCCTTTACGAACTATACAATGACAAGTAGTGCAGGCGCATGACATTTCACATGCATGCTCAATCTTAATGCCTTGTCTTAAAGCTGCCTCACAAATCGTTTCATCAGGAAGACTCTCTATTTCTGCACCTTCAGGACAGAGATCTGCATGGGGCCAAATTTTAATTTTTGCCATAATTTATACTGTAAAGCTTTCTCCGCAACCGCATACAGCTTTAGCATTTGGATTTATAAACTTGATTCCTTTATTTAAGCCCTCTTCAGAGTAATCAACCAAGCTACCTTTAAGAAAACTTAAACTGCTTTGGTCTATAAAAACCTTGCAACCATTTTTTTCAAAAACAATATTATCTTTATCTATGGAGTCTACATAATCAAAAAAATATTCGTAGCCAGAGCAACCTGCTTTTCTAACACCAATCTGAATACCAATACCCTTACCTCGTGAATCGAGGCTGCTTAAAAAATGAGTAATTGCTTTATCAGAAAAATTTAAATCAGTTGAACTAAAACTTTCCATAACATGCCTCTACTGCTTTGACTCGTAGTTTTCTATTGCCTCTTTAATAGAGTCTTCTGCCAATACAGAACAATGAATTTTTATTGGTGGCAACTCTAAAGCATCTACTATTTCTTTATTTTTAATCTCTTTAGCCTCTTCCAATGTCTTGCCCATAAGCATTTCTACTAATTCGCTTGAAGATGCTATAGCTGAACCGCAGCCGTAAGTCTTGAACTTAACATCTGTGATGACATGAGTATTACCTTGAGGCTCGCATTTTATTTGTAATTTCATTACATCTCCACAAGCCGGAGCGCCAACCATTCCCGTGCCTATATTCAATTCAGATGGATCAAAACTTCCCACATTGAATGCCTTAGGGTTATTTAGAGTGTTTTCGAACTTATCTACTACTTTTTTACTATATGCCATAATTAATTTTCCTTTTTAGTGGGTGTTCCATTGAACTGTATCAAGATCAACACCGTCTAGATGCATCTCCCATAATGGTGAAAGCTCTCTTAGTCTTTCAACTACATTGTGTAATATGGATAATGTTTTATCTATATCTTCTTCGTTAGTAAATCTGCCAAATGAGAATCTAATAGAGCTATGAGCTAATTCATCTTTTCTACCTAGGGCCCTTAGAACATATGATGGCTCTAAACTTGCGGATGTGCAGGCAGAACCCGATGAAACGGCAATATCTTTTAACCCCATGATCAAAGACTCTCCTTCTACAAAATTAAAACTAATATTTAATATATTAGGTACTTTGTTATCAACATCTCCATTTATATATGCATGCTCGATCTTCATAGCTTCTTTCAAGAATTTTGTATGGAATGCTTTTATTTTTTCATGATCTTCTTTCATTTGCTCCTTAGCAATCTTAAATGCTTCTCCCATTCCAACTATTTGATGCGTAGGAAGAGTTCCAGCTCTCATGCCTCTTTCATGACCTCCGCCATGGATAAGAGCTTCAATTCTTACTCTTGGCTTTCTTCTTACAAACAAAGCTCCAATTCCTTTAGGTCCGTATGTTTTATGAGCAGAAAATGACATCAAATCGACAGGAAGTGATGATAAATCTATGTCGACCTTTCCGGTGCTCTGGGCAGCATCAACATGAAAGAATACACCTGCTTTTCTTGTAATATTTCCTATTGCTTCTAAATCGTTAAGGGTTCCAAGCTCGTTATGAATATGCATGATTGAAACTAAAATAGTTGTATCTCTCATGGCAGATTTAATAGCTTCTGGTGATATTATTCCACCCTCATCTGGATCTAAGTATGTGACCTCAAAACCTTCTCTTTCAAGCTGTCTACATGGGTCGAGAACTGCCTTGTGCTCTATTTTAGAAGTAATAATATGATTGCCTTTTGATTTATAGAATCTCGCGACACCTTTTATGGCTAAATTATCTGCCTCAGTAGCTCCAGAAGTCCAAACTATCTCTCTAGGGTCGCAGTTAACTAGGTTTGCTACATGCGATCTGGCTTCTTCCACGGCCTCATCAGCCTTCCATCCATACCTATGTGATCTAGATGCGGGATTACCAAACTCTCCATCAGGGGTTAAGAATTCCATCATCTTTGATGCAACTCTTGGGTCTACAGGAGTAGTTGATGCGTAGTCCAAATAAATTGTTGATTGTGTATTCATTTAATTAATCTCTCTTAAGCTTATATATGGGCTGTTATTCGATTCTACAAGGTTATTTATTGTTATTTTACTTAGGTAGTTATCAACCACCTCATTTAATTCATGCCAAAGGTTATGGGTATTACACTTATTTCCGTTGTGACAAGTACTTGTGCCATTGCAGCTAGTTGCATCCATTACTTCTTCAACGGCATTCATAATCTCTTTTACTGAAACTTTTGATGGGTCCTTTGCATAAAGATAACCACCATTTCTACCTCTGATACTTTTTACTATTCCTGCAAGTCTTAACTTTCTAAAGATCTGCTCTAGATATGTTATTTCTATGTCTTGATTGGAAGAAATATCCGAGAGTGAAACTGGGCCATTTGATTCTAGAATGCTTAGCTCTGTAAGAGCGTTTACAGCATATCTACTTTTTGTGGTTAATCTCACGGGTGAAGTATAAATACCTGACTATTTTAGTCAAGTATTATATTCATGCCCAGTCTATCTGCAACTTGATGATAAGATTCAACAACATCACCAAGACCTTGTCTAAATCTATCTTTATCCATTTTTTTTAATGTCTCGGAATCCCAAAGCCTGCAACCATCTGGAGTAAACTCATCGGCGAGTAATATCTTGCCTTTATAAACACCAAACTCAACCTTAAAATCTACTAGAATCAATCCTGAATTTATAAATAGCTCAGTAAGAATAGTATTAATCTTATAAGTTAGTAATTTCATTTCATCAATCTGATCTTTTGTAGCCCATCCAAATGAAATAATATGCTCATCATTAATCAAAGGATCTCCCAAATCATCGTCTTTGTAGAAAAATTCAAATAAAGGATCATTTAGAATTAAGCCATCCTCAGTACCTAGCCTTCTGCATATTGACCCGGATGCTCTATTCCTTATTACACATTCAATTGGAAACATATCAAGCTTATAAACCAATGAATCAGTTTTGCTCAATACCTCAATGAGATGAGTATCAACTCCACTTTTTTGAAGATGCTCTAGGATGAAAGCATTAAATTGATTATTAACAGATCCCTTGCCCATTAGGGCTTCCATCTTCTTACCATCGAATGCTGAGGTGTCATCACTGAAATGCATTATTAATTGATCATCGCTGGATGTCGTAAATAAAGATTTAGCTTTTCCTTTTGTTATTTCTTGTATTTTTTCCATGATTTTCTTATTTGTTAGTTAAGTGATTCGTTTATTTTTGATAGAAGCTGTTCTGACTCTTCAATTTTACCATTCTTTGATATTGCTTTTACATAGGATTTATCATTTTTTTCAACAATACTGATTTCAAATTGAGCCTCTTCTGTAAATGCTATTTTAGAATTATTTTTTCCAAGTCCTAGGAATGATAAAAATCCACCCTCACTCTCTTCAGCATAACTTACATAAAACATTCCATTACTCCTGTCTATGTCATTTGAAACAATATTAGCAGCAATCAGCGCCTTACTAACGGATGACCAGGCTCTATTAAAACTAAGATCCAGCTCAATAACAGTTTGACCATTTTCTGTAAAAATTTGAGCTTTCTTAATTTCATTAAGGTTTTGAGCAGCCAGAGATGTTCCTGAGAAGTTATCTACAGATTCTGCAAAATAACTAACTACTTTTTCAAGCTCTGATTGAATGAGTTCAATATTACTAACCATCTCCTCAGACTCTTTATTAACTTGGATTAAAAATATTTCAGTAGATGCCTCTTTGATACCATGTTCTATTTTCATTTTTAAAGTCGACGACTCATTGAAGTCAATTACTATTTCTCCAGTATCTGGATTTGAACTTAATATTTGATATGAGGATGTTTCCCAGTAATTTTTAGATATCGGCCAAGATGTAGATGGAAGCGTTTCTATATAAATCCACATTAGCTCGCCTAGCCTTCTTAACTGGACAGAGCTATTGCCTGATGAGGCAAATATCTGTCTTGGCTTGGGAACATCCTGATCTTCCTTGATTGCTTCCAGCTCTCCAACAGGGTAATGGTTTTCTAGTTTTATTAAATCTAGTCCATCTGGAAGAGAAATATCTCCCTCTACGCCTTCAGAAAGAAAATCATATTCAGTTGATGGGAACATTCCCTCAGGACCGGATATGTATGAACAAGAAGAAATAAAGAAAATTGCACTTAGTAATGTTAATTTTTTAATCATAGTAATCCTAGTTGTTTAATCTCAGACATAACATCATCGTGATAAGTTCCGTCTAATTCTACCAAAGGTAGTCTAATTGCATTCTGAATCAAGCCCATCTTATAAAGCATCCACTTAGCAGGAATTGGGTTAGATTCAATAAATAATAATCTAAAAAGCTCATTATTGTTAAAGTTTAATTCTTTGGCATCACTTAATTTATTAGCCCTTACCATAGAGCAGATATCTGAAACTGATTTCGGCACTATATTTGCTGCAACAGAAATAACTCCATGCGCTCCAAGAACAAGAGATTCCATGAAAGTTGGATCGTCCCCTGAATATATAAGAAAATTACTACCAGCTTGATTTGATATCTCAACTAATTCCTTAATTCTATCCATATTATCTAATGCTTCTTTTATTCCTACAATATTTCTATGCTCGCAAAGCACCTTAACGCTTGATGGAAGGAGGTCGCATGCAGTTCGTGAAGGTACGTTATATAAGATTTGAGGTATATCAACTGCGTTAGCAATTGCTTCATAGTGAGAAATTAAGCCTCGTTGATTTGGTTTGTTGTAATATGGTGTAACGAGAAGAGCGTAATCAGCACCAAGTTTTTTTGATTCATCTGTTAGCTCAATTGCCTCCTGAGTGGAGTTGGAACCTGTTCCTGCAATAACGGGTATTCTTTTATTTACATGCCTAACAGTGAAGTCTATGACATCTAAATGCTCTACTGGATTAAGTGTTGATGATTCACCTGTAGTCCCAACAGATACGATTCCATTGGTTCCATTTGCTATATGCCATTCAATTAACTTTTCAAGAGACGCATAATCAACGTCTCCGTTTGGAGACATAGGAGTAACTAAAGCAACTAAACTTCCATGTAATGCTTGCATCAAAAAAAATTACAGTAAAAAATAGAACTATACACTATTTTAAATTAAATCTATTTAGGAAATATTATGACAAAAAAACTAGAAGGCAAGAAATGTCCAAACTTTAAAGCAGAATGCACAAGCAATTTAACTCTTTCAAATAAAGATTTTATTGGTAAGAACTTGGTAATATATTTCTATCCAAAAGATAGCACCCCTGGATGTACAACTGAGGGTCAGAATTTCACAGATAATCATAAAAAATTTAAAAAACTTAATACAGAAATAATTGGAGTTTCACGAGAAAGTATTAAGTCACACGAAAATTTCAAGTTAAAACAATCTTTTCCTTTTGAGCTTTTATCTGATCCAGATGAGAAGGTTTGCAATGCCTTCGATGTGATGAAATTAAAATCAATGTACGGAAGGCAGTATATTGGAATCGATAGAAGTACTTTTTTAATAAATACTGAAGGAAAGGTTATTAAAGAATGGCGAACAGTTAAGGTTACAGGTCACGTTGATGAGGTCTTGGCTGCAGTTAAAGATTTAAATTAATATTTTCTTAATTTGATGGCCAAGCATTCCAGACGGCTTTGATAAAAGTAGCCATCGGTATTGCAAAAAATACGCCCCAGAAACCAAACATGCTTCCAAAAATAAATACTGCCAAAATAATGGCAACTGGATGCAGCTTTACAGCATCTGAGAAAATAATAGGAACCAATAGGTTGCCATCAAGAGCTTGAAGTAATAAATAAAGCCCTAAAAGTATATAAAAAGAAGGCCCTAAGCCAAACTGGAGCAGTCCAACTATTATTACAGGAATCGTAACTAAAAAAGCTCCTACGTAAGGAATAATAACTGACAGGCCAACTAAGACTGAAAGTAATGCAGAATATTTAAGTCCCAATGAAGTAAAAATAATTGCAGCAGACACGCCAATTATGAATATCTCAAGAGTTTTACCACGAACATAATTACTCAACTGCCCATCCATCTCGCTCCATACATTAGAGAGCATTTCTCTCTTTCCAGGTATTAACTTTATAAGGCCATCTATTATATTTTTTCTATCAAATAAGAAAAAATACACCAAGATTGGAAAAAGTATTATGTATAAAAGTACTGTAATAGTGCTTTGAATTCCTGATATTGATGACTTGACTAGATTCTGAGTTATAGATGATAGCTCAGATGATACTGCTTGAAAAAATATAGAAATCTGTTCTGAGGAAATAAGCTCTGGATATGAAGCTGGAAGAGCTGCAACAAAAGTTAAAAAATCATTGAATAAGTTAGGTATATCTAAAACAAATGCCTGCAGCTGAATATATAGGAGAGGCACCAACCAGATCAAAAGCGTCAGAGAGGCGATAATAAATATTAAAAATGTAGCTATTAAGGATATTTTTTTACTTACATTAAATGACTCAATCTTCTTTTGAACACCGACTAGGAGATACGCAACAACTATACTAACTAAGAAAGGAGTTAAAACAGATCCAAAAAAGGTAAACATAACCAATGCAAATAGAATTAATACAGAAAAGATAATGGTCTCTTCATTATTAAAGATTTTTTTAAAAAAACTATTCAATTGTTCAATCATATTTTACTTTTAAAAATTTTTATTGAAACTATGCATACATAGGCACGGTCAAATAAATTGTATATATAATAATGTATACAATAACAAAAGTTTATAGTAATCCAAAATGCTCTTTTATGTTAGTTTTACAGGTAAATCGATTTACATGATACTTAGAAAAATGAAAATAAAAAATTATATTTTTTTTATCTTGGCTGGTTTCATTGCCATCTCCTATGGTGATGAGGAAACAGATCAATCGCTTCCAGAACTTGGCGATAGAGTCTCTGGAGCAGTATCTTCAAGCCAGGAAAGAGCGATTGGAAATGAGTTTCTCAAACAGATATATTCGCAAGCTCCATTAATTAAAGATCCAATAATTCATGAATATACTGAGTTATTAATTTACAGACTTTCTGAGTATAGCCAAGTAAAGGACAGATATTTTTCTGTATTGATGATCGATGATAGTTCGCTTAATGCATTTGCAGCTCCAGGTGGAATAATTGGTGTCAACGGCGGTCTTTTTCTAAATGCAGATAATGAAGGTCAATTTGCATCGGTGCTTTCTCATGAGCTTGCTCATTTAAGCCAAAGACACTTTGCTAGAAACGTTTTAAAAGCTAAAGATACCGGCTTAGCCTCGGCATTAATTATGGCCTCATCCATTGCCATTGCTATGATAAGCAAAAACCCTCAAGCAGTTGCCCTTGGTCCTGCAGCTATTAGGACAGAAAGCCTAAGATACAGCAGACTTTTTGAAAGAGAGGCAGATAGAGTTGGTTTTATTAATCTTACCAAGGCAGGATACAAGCCAGAATCAATGGGTGAAATGTTTGAAAATATGAATAATATTAGAAGATTATCCGGCGACATTCCTCCAGAATTTCTTCTTACTCACCCCCTCTCCTCCTCAAGAATAAGTGATGCATTTAATGCAGCGGAAAATATTTCCGAACCAGGTGCGAAAGAAAATAGTCTTGAGTACTCTTTTATCAAATCTAGATTAGAAATTTATTATGAAAAAATACCATCTAACTCTGTAAGAATTTATAAATCTAGAGTTAATGAAAGCCGTTCTGATTCAAACGTTTATGGCCTAGCTCTGGCATATAACAAGGTTAATGATTTTTATAATAGTCTAGCGCTCATTGATAGCTTGATAAGAAAATACCCAAAAAACTTACTTTTAAATACATCTAAAATTGAAATATTAACTAATGCAAAAAAATATGATGAAGCGATATATCTTTCGGATGTTTTTTTAGATATCTCTCCCAGGAACTATCCTCTTTCAACAACTAAAGCTAAATTACTTGTTGAGATGGGTGAATACTCTCAAGCGGAAGAGCTTATAAGGGATCAGCTATTAAGAAAAAATACCAATCCAGAGTTATGGTTATTTCTATCAGAAATACAAAGAGATGGTAAAAATATAGTTGGCTATCATCAAAGTAGAGCTGAATACTTTTTACTTCTTGGAGAAAATGAGCAAGCCTTGAATCAGTTAGAATTTGCAATAAATCTTACAAAAAATAATTTCCAAACTTCGGAAAGAATAATGACAAAAATTGTTGCAATTAAAAAAATAGTTGAAGGATCTAGAGGTCTTTAAGGGAAGAGTTTTTTGATATTCTAATCCCGGTGTAAGAAAGTACAGCTGCAAATGGAATTGCAAGGACTGGCATAACACTAAATCCAACACTTGCCATTTTACCCAAGGCAATAAAGCTTACGCCAGTTAGATCTCCGAATCTCGTAATAAAAGTGTCTATAAATACTGATGATTTATATCTATCATTTTTATTCAAGAAACTATAAATCGTTTCTCGTGTTGGCTTATTAATGCCATATTCAAAGAGTCTTAGAGCAACTGTTGCTATAGCTACGACTGTTATGGATGGCATGAGACCATAAGAGATAAAGGCTAATAAAAATAAAAATCCATATGAAATTAGTATATTTTTAATACCCCAATATTTAATAATATTATTTGTCAGAAATAATTGGGTAATTAATGTTAATGGTGTTACTACTTGTTCCATTTGACTAAAAAATATTATTCTTTCTTGAGGGTCTTGAGACCAATCATCGATAATTGATATAGCAGTAACCCAGTGAACTGTCATTAATGCTGTCCATATCCAGGTATATATAGCTATAGATCTAATTTCAGAAGTTTTAATTACATTCTTAATAGCGTCTAGGCTTCCTCCACCGATCTCCTCAGATTCATGCAACTCTTTTACAGAACTACTTATGTTGATGATAAAAATAGCAACCAGCATGGCAAGAAAAAGTAAGATGGCTGCTGAGAGTGAAAAGAATTCTAATCCAAACTCTTCAAATGAATATGCAAACCTTTTAGATATCTCAGAACCAAAAAAAGCACCAATAGAACCTCCTGCGGCAATAACACCATAAAAACTTCTTGATTTAGAATTTCTGAAAATATTTATTATTAACACCCAGAAAATTGATACTACAAAAAATGAATAAACATTACACCAAATATAAAATACCTGACCAAGGAGAATTGAATCTCCCATATCAAGAACTCTCCATGCATATAAAAAGGCTAATAAATTAAGAATTAGAAATGAATAACAGTAAATAATAATTTTTTTGAGATTTGATCTAGAGGCTACCCACGAGTAAA
>CAJXAZ010000004.1 GCA_913050015.1 uncultured Gammaproteobacteria bacterium | reverse complement strand
ACAGAGACAAAATCATAAAATTTGACGGTTGCTATCACGGCCATGTTGACTCTCTATTAATCAAAGCTGGATCAGGTGTTTTGACCTTTGGCCTGCCTGATTCCCCTGGCATTCCCAAAGATCTAGCAAAGCATACTCTTAGCTGTCCTTTTAATAACAAAGAAGAGTTCTTAAAAGTATTTGAGAGCGTTAAAGATGATCTTGCAGCTGTAATAGTTGAACCTATTGCTGGAAATATGGGCTTTGTTCCCGGAGATATAGATTTTCTTAAACTTTTAAGAGAGGTTACAACAGCGAATGGTTCTATTCTAATTTTTGATGAGGTTATGAGCGGCTTTAGAGTTTCGCTTGGAGGAGCTCAAGAGGTATTTGGTATTGTTCCAGACCTAACAGCACTTGGAAAAGTAATAGGAGGAGGGCTTCCTGTAGGCGCATTTGGAGGCAAGCAAGAGATAATGGATCAACTTGCACCTCTTGGTCCTGTCTATCAAGCTGGCACTCTGTCTGGTAATCCTCTAGCAATGGCAGCAGGTTCAGCTCTACTAAATTTAATTATTGATGAGAATCCATATAAAGGACTTGAATCCAAGGCAGCTTCGCTTTTATCTGAAATGCAAAATATTATGGATTCTGCTGGTATTCCATTTTCTTCAAGTCAGATTGGAGGGATGTTTGGTTTCTTTTTCTCTGAGACTCTCCCAAAAAATATCGATGATGTATCAAAAACAGATGATGATATTTTTATAAAATTTTTAAATGCCTGTATAGGAAATGGTATTTACTTTGCTCCTTCTAAGTATGAGGCGGGATTTATTTCTGCAAAGCATACAGACTTGGAAATTGAAAAAACATTAACGATCATTAAAACTATTATTAACAAAGGAATTTAATATGAAATATGACATAAGCGCTCTTGGAAATGCATTGGTTGATACTCAATATAAAGTTAGCCATGAATTTTTATCTAGTATAGGAATGGAGCCTGACTCAATGACCTTGGCATCTGCCGAGGAGCAAAATCCAATAATAGAAAAATTAATTGAAATGGGCTCTGAATCAGTTTCTGATTGCGGAGGTTCTGCAACAAACTCCTTGGTAGCTGCATCCAACTATGGCTCCAAATGTCATCATGTTTGCAGGGTAGCTGATGATAAAGATGGAGAAAATTATTTAGATAGCCTTAGATCAGCTGGTGTTGATCATATTGGTGTGAGTAATGAAAATACAGATATGCCTACTGGTAAATGCCTGATTTTAGTTACGCCTGATGCAAAAAGAACAATGATTAGCATGCTTGGTGTGAGTGCTTATTTGGGCTCTTCAGATATTGATTACGATGTAGTAGAAAATTCTAAAATCTTTTACATAGAAGGCTATATGGTGACAAGTGATGAAAATTTTAATGCTGTCATATCTGTCCTAGAGCATCTCAAGGGAAAGGATGTACTAAAAGCTCTTTCTCTATCTGATGCTGGCATAGTTCATGGGTTTAAAGATAAGTTTGATTTAATCGAATCATATGGCATAGATATGATTTTTTGTAACGATGATGAAGCTATAGCATTTTCAGGCAAAGATGATCTTGATAGCGCTATAGAACTTTACAAAAATAAACCGTATATGACTGCGATTACAGTTGGTGCAGAAGGAAGTGTCGTTGTAGATAAGGGTCAAGAGTATCGAAGTCCTGCTGAGAAAATTACGCCAATAGATACCAATGGGGCTGGTGATATGTTTGCTGGTTCTTTTATGCATGCTCATCTTCAAGGTCATTCTTTTGAAGAATGTGCAAAATTTGGTAACTATGCTTCTTCCAAAGTTGTTGAGACTTTTGGGCCTAGATTATCAGCTGATGGTTATGCAGAAGTGTTAAATAAATTAAGAAAAGACTAGCTAATTAGCCTAGTATCTGATATTTTCTCCACCCTAAAATTTACTTTATTTAAAAAATAATGGTACAGAAAAAAGCAACAACTACAAAAAAAGCACCGGTTAAAAAAGTAGCTCCTAAAAAGGTGACAACTGTCGCGACTGAGAAGAAAGTAGCGGTTAAAAAAGTAGTAACTAAAAAGGTGGTAACTTCAGCAATTAAGAAGAAAGCACCTATTAAAAAGGCAACTATTGCTAATAATAAATCAAAAATAGCTGCGTATAAGTCAAAGAAAGGCGAAAAATATATGAGTGCTGCTATGAAAAAACATTTCGTAGCTGTTCTTTTGTTATGGAGAGAGCATTTAACAGACGAAATGCAAAAAACATTTGATCATCTAAAGACCAAAGGCGAGACTTATGCAGATCCTATGGATAGAGCCTCTCAAGAAGAAGAATTTGCGTTTGAGCTAAGAACTAGAGATAGAGAAAGAAAGCTCATTAATAAAATTGGTATTTCAGTAGAGAAAGTTAAACAGGATGACTACGGTTGGTGTGATTCTTGTGGTGATGAGATAGGCGTTAAGAGGCTAGAGGCTAGACCTACTGCTACTCATTGCATTCATTGTAAAACTCTTGACGAGATAAAAGAAAAACAGCTAAATGGATAGTGTCTGTAAATAAAAATCATGGTTCCATGTGCTAGATAATAAAAAAATAAGCAAGTTTGCTATATCTGTCGTAGAAGATCTTCAAAAAAATAATTTCCAAGCCTATCTTGTAGGCGGTTGTGTCAGAGATGCTTTAACAAATATAGTGCCTAAAGATTTTGATATAGCTACAAGTGCAACTCCTGAACAAGTTAGAAAAATCTTTAAAGCCTCTAGAATTATAGGAAAAAGATTTAAGTTGGTTCATGTGTTCAATAGATCTGAATTATTAGAAGTTGCAACATTTAGATCTGGCGATACAAAGAAAGAAGATGGTGAAAATCTCATTACTGATGCATCTGGAAAGATTCTTAGAGATAATATTTGGGGCACTCTTGAGCAAGATTGTCACAGAAGAGATTTCACAATAAATGCACTCTACTATTGCCCGATTACAAAAAAGATTGAAGACAACAATGGAGGACTCAAGCATATCCATAAAAAAATTATTGTTTCTATTGGAGATCCTCAAAGAAGGTTTGAAGAAGATCCAGTTAGATGTCTCAGAGCAGTAAGGTTCAGTAACAAATTAGACTTTAAGATAGATAACGATATTAAAGAAGCCATCTATGACAAGGGTCATCTTTTATCTGATATTTCAAATGCAAGACTCTTTGATGAGTTCTGTAAAATTTATCTTGGCGGAATGGGTGAAAAGAATTTTGTTAAATTGAATTCTTTTAATCTAAATAAATACCTACTTCTATCAGATCCAAATAAGAGTGATTTTGCTAACAGTGTCATGGTGCAAGCTCTCAGAAATACTGATGATAGAATTAAAAATGAGCAATCTACAACTCCTGGATTCCTTATGGCAGCACTTTTATGGCCAACATTACTTAGTAAATGTACTAGAAATGGAGAAGTAAATATTAGAAAGTTTTTTAGATCAATGGATGATGTTTTAAGAGATCAACAAAGATTAACAGCCATACCTAGAAAATTTAATAGCTACATAAAAGATATATGGGTCTTGCAATTAAAACTTCATAGCAGAATTGGTAGTCAGCCATACAAAACTTTAAGGCATCCTAGATTTAGAGCAGCTTATGATTTTCTTCTTGTTCGAGAAAGAGCTGCAGCAGATAAAGGTGGATTAGGAAAATGGTGGACGGACTTTCAAAAAGATGACGACTCTCTTAGAGGATCAATTATTTCAAATATGAATGAAAAAGATGATGCTGAATCAGCAAAAATATTTGGCTTCTATAACGAGTTAAGATAATCTATTAGAAAAACTTTTATCATTAAAAATGAAGCCAGCTATTAACGAAGAAGCACTTCCAAAATACATTGCAATCGAAGGGCCAATTGGCGTTGGCAAAACTACGCTTGCAAATAAAATTGCTGAAACATTTAACTATGATGCATTTCTGGAACAACCATCAGAAAACCCTTTTCTCAAAAATTTTTATAGGAACCCCAGTCAGTCTGCTTTAGCAACACAGCTTTTTTTCCTTTTCCAAAGGATGCAGCAAATTCAAGATTTAAAACAAAGAAGCCTTTTTGAGACAGTTAGAGTTGCCGATTTTTTAATAGAAAAAGATAGATTGTTTGCCGAAGTTACCCTTTCAAATGAAGAGATGGATCTGTATGACAAGGTATATGATCATTTAACGTTAGATGCCCCTACTCCGGATCTAGTCATCTACCTTCAGGCCCCTATTGATGTGCTTAAGGATAGGATAACTAAAAGAGGAAATATTAATGAGCAATATCTAACCTTGGATTACCTTGAGAAACTGAACGATGCTTATTCTAGATTTTTTCTAGACTACAATGCTGCGCCTTTGTTGATAATAAATGCTGCAGATATTGATTTAGAATTTAACGAAAATGATTATGAATCTTTAGTAACTTCAATAATGTCTAACCCCAAGGGTAAGAATTTTATCAATCCACAACCATCTATTATTTAGAAACTAATAAGAATGGCTAAAGATATTTATAACCCTCAATCAAATTCTAGCAATCCATATATAAAAGATATGGATGAATACAAGGATTTATACAATCAATCAATCACAAACCCTTCAAAATTTTTTGGAGATCTTGCAAGAAATGATTTGGAATGGATTGAAGACTTTGATCGAGTTCATAATGACGAATTCTCCAATGCTAAATGGTTTGAAGGTGGAAAAACTAATGTAAGTTTAAATTGTATAGATAGACATCTTGATAAGCACGCAGATAAGACTGCTTTGATTTGGGA
The DNA here is from genome assembly GCA_913050015.1 of uncultured Gammaproteobacteria bacterium. GTDB lineage: Bacteria > Pseudomonadota > Gammaproteobacteria > Magnimaribacterales > D2472 > SCGC-AAA076-P13. The sequence continues at coordinate 34,261 of CAJXAZ010000004.1, read as the reverse complement.
GGGAGATGACCCAAGCGACTCAAGAGAATTAACATACCAAGAACTTCATGACGAAGTTTGTAAATTTTCAAATACCCTTAAAAATCTTGGTGTTGTAAAGGGGGCAAGGGTTTGTATTTATATGCCTATGATTGTTGAGGCAGCATTTGCAATGCTTGCTTGTACAAGAATTGGAGCTGTTCACTCTGTAGTTTTTGGTGGCTTCTCTCCAGAATCTTTAAAAGATAGAATTCTTGATGCTGATTGTAGGATTGTTATTACTGCCGATGAGGGTTTACGAGGCGGGAAGAAAGTTCCTTTAAAGGCGAATGTCGACAAGGCCTTAGAAGGCTGCCCTGATGTTAAAAATACTTTAGTTATAAAAAGAACCGGTGGTGATATCTCATGGGATCCTTCTAGAGATGTTTGGTACGAAGATGTATCTAAAGAGGTCGCTACTACCTGCGAAGTTGAGCCTATGGATGCCGAGGATCCTTTATTTATTCTTTACACGTCTGGTTCAACCGGAAAACCAAAAGGAGTCTTACACTCAACTGCTGGGTATTTGCTAGGAGCACATATGAGCTTCAAGTATCTATTCGGAATCAAGCCCGAAGATAAATACTGGTGTACTGCTGATGTTGGTTGGATAACTGGGCATACATATATTCTTTACGGTCCCCTATCAAATGGAGCTACAACGCTTATGTTTGAAGGTGTCCCAACCTACCCAACAGCCTCTAGATGTTGGGAAATATGCGATAAATATGACATTAGTATATTTTATACAGCACCGACTGCTATAAGAGCACTTATGGCACAAGGCGATGAACCTGTGCTGAAAACCAAAAGAAACTCTCTCCGCATACTAGGAACGGTTGGAGAGCCAATAAACCCAGAAGCTTGGGACTGGTATTACAGAATAATAGGTCAATCTAAGTGTGATGTTATTGATACTTGGTGGCAGACGGAAACAGGCTCGGTATTAATATCACCAATAGCTGGTATTACGCCTACAAAACCTGGGTCAGCTACCCTTCCATTCTTTGGAGTTAAGCCGGCACTGTATGATGAGACAGGTAAAACACTTGATGGAGCAAACTCTGGTAATTTAGTTATTGAGAAATCTTGGCCTAGTCAGATCAGAAGTATCTATGGTGATCACGAAAGAATGATCGATACATATTTTTCGATGTATCCAGATATCTACTTTACAGGAGATGGTGCGCGAAGAGATGAGGATGGCTATTACTGGATAACAGGAAGGGTTGATGATGTCCTAAACGTCTCGGGTCACAGACTGGGAACTGCCGAAATTGAAAGCGCGCTTGTTCTGCATACTAAAGTAGCTGAAGCTGCTGTCGTTGGTTTTGATCATCCTATAAAAGGCCAGGCTATTTATGCATTTGTAACTCTCATGGTTGGTGAAGAATTTAATGACGAACTTAATAATGAGCTCAAGCAATTTGTTTCAAAAGAAATAGGATCTATAGCTAGACCTGAACTAATTCAAAATGCACCCGGTCTTCCAAAAACTAGATCTGGAAAAATAATGAGAAGAATTTTAAGAAAAATTGCTGAAGGTGACTTAACTAATCTTGGAGACACCACCACCCTTGCAGATCCTTCGGTTGTTGACTCCTTGATAGAAAATAAACAAAGCCTATGAAAAAACTCCTAGCTCTATTTCTTCTGTTTGGGATTGTTGGTTGTTCATCTATGAATGTTGAGAACACAATCCTCCCTGAAACCAACAAGGCAAACTATGGTGCCGTAATGATGAAATGTATGCAGGCTACCCAAATTGGACAGCATTACATAGAAGATAACTTTACTATTTCTAAAGAATTGCAAGATCAAAATGACTGTGTTGATTCAACCGTAGCCAAAGATGAAATGGCATTATTTTTAAAAAGTAAAAAAAATAAAATTATTTTGATTTCGAAAAAGCAGGATAAGCCAATGGTTTCTAAGCTGAAGAAAACTAGTGAAGATTTTGATATAATAAAGACTGAGAAGATAATCGATTTAAATAAGATAAAACAAAAATAACTATGAAAAAACCAAATATATTTAGACGAATAGTAATGTCCATAGTAGACAAGTGGAGAGTTGTAATGAACGTGAAATACAACCCATTAAAATATATACCGGATCCAAGTCTACAAACTTACTTTATGTTGGTGTTGTTTACTATTTGGAGTATAACTTTTGGAGTGATAGCAATCTTTTGGTTAGGGTTTATTGGATACAGTATTCTTACAAGTATATTGGTTCATGCAGCAGTAGTAATTCCACTAGCTTTTACTAATGCGATTTTTGTAGATGCCGAGAGAGATGGCGAGAACTGGTTAAAAGAATGGCGTGATGAACAATCAAGATACAAATTAGTTATGAACAGACTCAAGACTAAGAATTTAGTTTTGTGGGACCCAACCAAAGAAGCTTAGATAGCCTTGTATTTGTCAGCAACTAGAGTTACTTTTTTTTCTTCAATTAGCTTTATTAAGTGAGCTTGCAAACTAAATTTGGCTATTGGGTATAGCATCTCTGAAACATCATCATAAACAAGCTTCACTAGCTGATCTAAGTCTGAACTGCCCGCCTCTTCAAGCCTCCTAAAGACCTTCCCTTCTCTTGTCAGCCTATGCCTGATAATTGCCTGAATTGTCTTTTCAGGTTCATGCATATAGTTTCCATGACCAGGAGCAAACGTATCAACCTTATAATTAAATAATTTTTCAAGGGATGATATATATTTAGTCATGTCTCCATCAGGCGGAGCAATAACGACTGTTGATCCATCCATAATATGATCACCGGTTAATAGGCAATTAATTTCTGGAATTAAAAAACATAAATGATTTGAGGCATGACCAGGTGTGTGAATTGCTTTAATAGAATATTCGCTTGTTTCTATAATATCTCCGTCGCTCATAACAATATCTGGGATAAAAGTTTCGTCCTCCCAAAGCGAGTCACCATCAACAAGTCTGCCATACATCGGGACATTAAGAATTTTAGAAATTGGAAGTGCTGCAGGAGAATGGTCTTTATGAGTATGGGTTACTAAAATCCTTTTAATTTTTCCATCTGCAATTTTTATTATATTGTCGATATGCTCTTCAATAGCGGGCCCAGGATCAACTAAAGTAAGGTCGTTTTTTCCAATCAAATATGCATTAGTTCCGCCCCCAGTAAATACGCCTGGGTTGGGAGCTGTTATTTTATTTAAAAGGTCGATGTCCATAAAGTTATATTAATGGTTTTTGTAGTCTGGGTCATCAGGCAATAGGCCAACCCAGTTGCCATCTTTCTTAAAAAATTTAGGCAGTATTGCTGGTATATCTTCGCTTGTAAGTTTTTTCTGATCTTCTAGAAGCTGGGAAGCAGAGTCATAATTCTCACATTGCTGAAGATTCTTGATAGTTGGCATAATCATTTGGATATCGCCATTAGATGCTTTTTTAAGCGCTTCTTTTGGATTAATCCATAAACTATCGGTTAATTCGCTGCCGTCATGCTCCCCTGTCTGGTTATCTGGAAGGCATGCTATAAAAAACCTTGTATCAAACCTTCTTTCCTCTATTTCCGGAGTAATCCAATGAGAGAATGGTGCTAGGTTATCCGTAGTTAAGATAAGTCCTTCTGTTTCGCATATTTGATAAAGGCTGATTTCATTTTTAAGAAGCATTTCTCTGTAGCTTGTATATTTTTCTTTTTCAACACCGTTTAAATCTAAAAGGCTTCCATCTCTTTTTTTAGCTAAAAGAATACCAACTTCTTCAAAACACTCTCTTACACAGGCAACCCAGTAAGCCAAACCTCCAGAGCTTATTCCAAGACTCTCTGAAGCTTGAACATCATCTAAGCCTTCACACAAATCTGCGATATTTTTTTCAGAGTCATCTTGATCAATCTTTCCCCCAGGAAAGACAAATAAATTTCCAAAAGGAGGTCTTGCAGATCTCTTAACAAGAAAAACTTCCATGCCATCATCCGTATCTCTTAAGACTAATACGGTTGCAGCTGGAGTGAGGTTAATTTTTTTCATATATATATTTTATTTAGCTTAGAATACTGTTTATGGAAATAACTAACAATCTCCAAGACGACATTATTAATGCTCCCTCTTGGTTTAAAGAAGCTATTGGTAAATTACCTACCAATCATATTTTAGAAAACACCTTAGGAGATGTTTCCTATTCAAAATGGAATTCTGAAGACAATAATGAAAATCTAATTATTCTTATTCATGGAACTGGGGCTCATAAAAAATGGTGGGACCCAATAGCGCCACAGCTTACCCAAGAATCAAATGTCATAGCTGTAGATCTTCCTGGTATGGGCGAGTCAGGATTCAGAGAAAAGTACAGCATTAAAGATTTTGGCGATGCAATTGTTGAAATTATTGAAAAGGAAAAAGAGGAAAAAGGCTTTAAAAATATATACCTTGTTGGCCATTCTTTAGGTGGGCAAGTTGCAGGATATGTTGCTTCTGAGAATCAAGATTTAGTTACAAGCTTGATATTAATTGATACATTTATAAGACCCCCTGGTTACGACTATGAAAGTGGAACAGGTGGTGGCGGACCTCTAAGAATGATCAAGCACTATCCTGATAAATTATCTATTCTCAATAGATTCAGGTTAATGCCTAAACAAGAATGTTCTAATGATTGGTTTATGAGATATATAGCAGAGCACTCTGTTAAAGAAAATTCTGAAGGATGGAGATGGCGATTTGATGATTTAATGTTCAAATCTCTAGAAAGACTATTTGGTTACGAATTCTCTTTTACCTGTCCGGCTCTCTTTGTGCACGGCGAGCAGAGCCTGCTAACCTCTGGAAAAATTCTTGAACATATAATTACTACATACTCTGACAGCATGGACTTTATTGGCGTTCCTGATGCTGCTCACCATGTTCCATTGGATAAGCCGTTGGAGATAGTTGCTATAATAAAAAAACGTTTATTCTAGTACCTGCAATATGAACTATTTTTATTTCTTCTTTTTTATTTTTCTATCCATACTTATCTTAATTAAGCCCTTGATGGTCTTAATATCTGACAAAATTATGGCCGCCAAAGAACTTAAGCTTTTAGGCCTCTTTACAGTTGTTCTCGGAACTTTTTGCCTGTATGTGTCGACAAAAGATTCTATGTGGTTTGAGACTTCATGGAAACTAGTAACATTTACTCTTGGTCTAATATTCGTTATTAGAGGCTTGATAGTAATATTTTATTTTGAAAAAATAAAAAAAATTATCCCTATATTTATAAGAAACTACTTTAAGTTTTCTGTGCCTATTTCATTAGCATTTATTTACTTAGCTTTTTTAATAGTCACCAATGACTACCTTGGAACTCAAAAAGATATTAGCAAATGTGAATCAGATAAAAGCATTTCTGTAATTTGCGGATTCCAAAATCCTGAAGATATTGTTATTACTCCTGATGAAAAGTTTTTACTTATTTCTGAATTTGGAGGAATTGCTCCCTACGGTGAAACAGGTCCAGGGTATTTTGCTCTTTTAGATCTTAGTAATAATCAAAAAATTATTCCAGAAATTACCATAGATAAAAATATATGGGGTGAAGCATCCTGCTCTAGAGGAGAGGCTGATGCTTATGGTCCTCATGGGATTGATATAGTTCAAAGAGATGATGGCAGTTATCAAATAGGAGTTATAAATCACTTTCCTTATGAATCTGTGGAAATGTTTGAGCTATCTAAAAATGCTGAGTCATGGGAGCTTACATGGAGGGGTTGTATTTCAGTTCCTGAGGAACTTTATTTTAATGATATTGGCCTAAAGGCTGATGGAAGTTTTTATGCCTCACATATGTATGGGAGAGATATTACAGAGAATGAGTGGTTGATGAATTCCTTATTCAAAAGTAATTCAGGGCATGTGGTAATTTGGAAAGATGGAGACTTTACAAAAGTTCCCAATACAGAAGGCAGCGGACCCAATGGCATACTTCTTGATGAAGATTCAGATCTTCTATATATAAGCTATAACCAAGGCGATAAAATATCAATTTTTGATCTATCCAACAACACTATGGGACTCGATTACTTCGTTCAATCTCCTGATAATATTCATATTGATAAGAACTCTCTGTGGGTAACTTCTCTAGACTTTCAAGCAAATGATTTTGGTGATTGTAGTGAAAAAGTAGCTTGTTCTCTTCCATTCTCAATTCATGAATTAGACATAGAGACCTTCAAATTAAAAAACAAAACCTCTTTCAATAAAAGCGTCTTTGGGCTTCCTACTGTTGCAGTTCCAATAGATGAAATAATTTATTTGGGCTCTTTTCATTCTGATCGAATGGGTTATTTTATTAAAAAATAAATCAATGACAAAACTAATCTTACAAAATGATGATGCAACGAATAATATTGGCAAAGATATTGCTCAAAAAATTATTAACAGTAAGAGTAGTTCAATTGAGATCCATCTTGAAGGCGACTTAGGAGCTGGTAAGACATTTCTTACGAGATCGATCATACAGAATAGTGGCTGGCAAGATATTGTAAAAAGTCCTACCTATACACTCTGCGAAGAATATGAATTAAAAGATCTTTTATTTCTTCATATAGATTTATATAGAACAAATGAAGCACAAGATATTGATATATTCGACTTAGAGAGAGCCGTTGATTCTAAAAAAATTATAATTATTGAATGGCCTGAAAGGCTACAAGTTAGAAGAGAATATGATTTAAAAATTATATTCGAGCATATTGCAGATGGGAGAGAAATATCAATTCTTTCGAAGACTAATGATTTTGAGAAATGGGCCAAAGATTATGCGTAAAATTTTAATTGCTCTTTTATTCTTCTCTTGTGTTGAAGGCAATGAGCTAATGCTTAAAGAGATAAAGGACATTGGTAGCGACAGCATCAGAGTCACTTTTAAGCTTGATAAAGTTTCATACTTAAATTCATACGCGCTTAACAACCCATCTAGAATTGTTATTGAGGTGAATCAATCTCAACTAAAAAATATTATAGATGAGCCATATAACTATCCTATAAAAAAAGTAAGAGCATCGTCTGATGGAGATATTTCTAAAATAGTTGTTGATCTTTATGAATCTGTTTACTGGAAAAAGCCATGGCAAGTTCAGACAAATAATGGCGTATTACTTAATTTAGAAATAAAAAAAGATAGGAATATAAAGAAAAATATTAGAGATATTATTGTTGCAATAGATGCCGGTCATGGTGGAAAAGATCCAGGAGCAGTGGGGAAAAATAATATTTTAGAAAAAGATATAACACTATTGATAGCTAGAGAACTTGAGAGAACTTTAAGAGATACCAAAGGCTATAAACCAGTAATGATAAGAAATGATGATAGTTTTGTAGATCTAAATGATAGATATCAAGATGCTCGAAAAGTTGGTGCTGATATATTTGTTTCAATTCATGCTGATGCCTTTAGATTAGCGGCAGTCAAAGGGGCTTCTGTCTTTATATGGTCTGAAGAGGCGTCTAGCATTACAGCTAAAAATCTTTCTAAGAAAGAGCTTAGAAACAACCCATCTGTAAAGTCAAAAATTGGAAAATTAGATGTAGATGATTTTGATGAAGATGCTGCAAGAACTCTTTATCAACTTGTTTACGAAGCAAAGATTAAAAATAGTAAAATACTTGGAGATAAGGTTTTAGAGCAATTAAAAAGAGATCCCTTTACAAAAATCCATAAAAAACAGGTTGAATATGCTGACTTTAGAGTCCTAAAGTCAATTGATATACCCTCCATACTTGTAGAATCAGGATTCATATCCAACCCAGATGATGCTAAAAGATTGAAAGGTAAGGCTGGCAGAAGAATGATAGCAAGATCAGTTTTCCTTGGTATTCATAACTACTTTAAAGAAAAACCAAAGCCAAATACTTTTATGGAAAGTATGCCTGATCATGTAATCTATGAAATTCAAAAGGGAGATGTCCTTTCAGAAATAGCCATTAGATTCGGGGTGACTGTTGAGACTATAAGTAACGATAATAATCTAAGAAATAAACCTATCTATCCAGGACAATTTCTAAAGCTATATATCTAATTTATATCCACAGGATCAATATCAAAAGACCATTTTACTTTTTTAGATTCTGGCCATTTCTCAAACTCAACAACTAAAAATTTTAAAACCTTATTAAGAAAAGCTTTTTTAGATGTTTGTATATAAATATGATGCCTATAGTTTCCCTTTGATTTTGATACTAGAGAAGGTAATGGCCCTATAGCGCTTACATCTGGTTTGTTCGCTAAAGTTCTAACTGCCTTTTCTAGGAAAATAGAATTACTCTTTTGAGTTGGTGATGAGCATCTAAGTAAACAGATACTAGAAAATGGTGGATGGTTTATTTTAAAATTTTTATCAAGACACTGAGAAGCAAAGTTTAGATAATCGCCCGTTTTTATTTCTTTCAAATTAATATCATCTGGATATCTAGTTTGGATGATTACTTTAGCAAGATTATTATTTCTTCCTGCTCTTCCTGAAACTTGAATGAGCAGTTGAGATATCTTTTCAAGTGCGTTAATTTCTGGGCTTACTAAACCGCTATCAGCATTTAGAATTACGCTAAGAGTTACTTTAGGGAAATCATGGCCTTTGGCTAACATCTGAGTTCCAACAAGAATCGCAGAGTCAGAAGAGTGAATCTTTTCAACTATTGCCTCCATAGCACCTACCCTCTTAGTTGAATCTTGATCAACTCTTATAATAGGAGTATCAATAAATGTATTTTCCAGAACCTCTTCGACTCTCTCCGTTCCTGCTCCATGCATATGCAGATCTCTAGATGAGCATTTTGGACAGCTAGATGTGACTTTGTATGCTGATTCACATCTATGACAAATCAACCTATCTCTAGATTGATGAAAGACTAGATTTGTATCACACGAATGACAATCAGCAATCCACCCACACCCTCCACATTCGAAAAGAGGCGCAAAGCCTCTTCTGTTTATAAAAACTAAAACCTGATTTCCTTTTTTAACTGTTGCCTCTATAGCATCTATAGTTTCTATAGCCATGCCTCCGGTTAAAGGGCTATTGTTTATATCTAAAGTTATTAGTTTGGGTGGCTTCCTTCCATCTACTCTGCTTAATATATCTACTTGGATAAATTTTTTCTCTCTTACTAATTTTAATGTCTGTAAGGACGGAGTGGCAGAGCCTAAAACAATTGGGATATTTTCTAGTTGAGATCTTTTGATTGCAAGATCCCTTGCAGAGAATTTAAAACCTTCAGATTGTCTAAAAGATTGGTCATGCTCTTCATCTATAATTATTAAACCAATATTTTTTAGGGGCATGAGCACAGATGATCTTGTTCCTATAACAATCTTTATTTCTCCAAACTTAGCCTTGAGCCAAGTTTTTAGTCTTCTTACTGATGTTTGTCTTGAATGGTACAAGCCTATATCCCCAGTAAACCTATCTTCAAACCTTGAAAATAATTGAGGAGTTAGATTGATCTCTGGGACAAGAATAAGAATAGACTTATTCTCTTTAAGGCATTGCTCGGCAAGTCTCAGATAAACTTCTGTTTTTCCAGAGCCAGTCACGCCATACAGAAGAGAGGGCGAAAAAGTTTTAACTCTTGAAAGTTTTTTTATGGCGCCTTCCTGTTCGAAAGTTAATTCAAATTTTTTATCAGATTCTTTAACGGTATATTCTGAGTGATCGCCGATAGGCTCAATAGTTTTTTTATCAACCTTTCTTAATTCAGTTGGAATGAAGGTATTAAAAACCTCTCCTATTGGATGTTGGTAATATTCAGATGCCCATAAAATTGAATCAAACAATGGTTTTTCAAAGACTATTTCGCTGTCTTGAATGTTTAAAATACTTTTTATAGTACTTTTACTATCCAAAGCATCGGGCTTTTGAATATTCTTAACAATTATCCCAACTAAAACTCTTTTTCCAAAAGGAACGGCAACTCTAGTTCCTTTTTTTATCTTTGAATCGAATTTATAAGTAAAGCATTGCCTTAAGGGTATTGACACAGCTACATCATAGTAAAAAATATTCATTTTTTGATTGTAAAGAGGGGTTTTTTTGTTATAGTTCTCACCCAAATTTTGATTTTATTATGAAAAAAGATATACATCCTCAATATTCTGAAACTAAAGCTGTTTGTAGTTGTGGTAACAACTTCACTGTTATGAGTACCATGACTGAAGATTTGTCTTTAGATATCTGTTCAGCATGTCACCCTTTCTATACTGGAAAGCAAAAGATTATTGACACAGGTGGAAGAGTTCAGAAGTTTGAAGAAAGATTTGGTAAAAAGAAATAAATTAATCAATTTATTCCAGAACTCCCAAAGCCCTTTTCTCCTCTTTGAGTTTTATCAAACTCATCAACTATATTAAATTTAGCCTGAATAACTGGAACAATAATCATTTGCGCTATTCTGTCTCCTGGATTAATTTCAAAATCGTTATCAGATCTATTCCAAGCTGGAACCATTAGCTCACCTTGGTAATCTGAATCAATTAAACCAACTAGATTACCCAATACTATTCCATGCTTTGACCCTAGGCCTGATCTAGGAATTACTAGAGCTGCAAGCTCTTTATCCTCTAAATACATAGCAAATCCTATGGGTATTAATTGAGATAAGCCAGCCTTAAGTATGATTTTATCGGCTATGCATGCCCTAAGATCCAGCCCTGCTGAACCTGGAGTTTCATATTCAGGAAGCGGAATAGAGGAACCCATCAAAGGATTAATAATTTTAATTTTTATGTCTTTCAAGATTTAAGCTCCTTGGGTTTGATAAATGATTTTAACTTACATTTTTTTAAAGATAAGTCTTTCCATGTATTTTCTATATTAATTTCCGCTAAGGAGCATGTCGGAAATTTTTTTATGCTTTCATCTGACAAACTTTCTAATAAAAGATGCATTGTTGGGTTGTGTCCAATAATTAAAATAGAGGACAGGTCCTCATCTAGATTTCGAATATAATTTATAATGGCATCACATTTTCCAAAATATAGATCTTCTGAATAAATAGCATTGTTAATGGGGAAATTAAATCCGTCTGAGCAAATATCAAAAGTTTGCTTGGTTCGTTCGGCGCTGCTACATAAAACCTTATCTATTAAATAATGTTTTTCTTTGATGTGTTGAGACATTAAATTAGCGTCTTTTATACCCCTTTTCGCTAGAGGTCTATCAAAATCTTGCTGATTAAGGTTGTCCCAATCTGACTTGGCATGCCTAAGTAGAAAAATTTGTTTCATAATAGTGTTGATAAGTCGGTCAGGGTTCTATAAAATCCTCGGACTATGAGTAAAATATGTCAAGTAACAGGTAAGATACCACAGTCTGGGAACAATGTTTCTCATGCTAATAACAGAACAAAAAGAAAGTTTTTTCCCAACCTACACACGCATAAATTCTGGGTAGAATCAGAAAATAAGTTTGTAAATCTAAAGGTTTCAGCCAAAGGCATGAGAATCATAGACAAAAAAGGTATTAGTGAAGTTCTCAGAGAAATGAGAGCCAAAGGCCAAAAAGTTTAATTTAAATTCTATTAAATCCAGAGGCATGTTTTATAAAAAATGCCTTGATGAACATTGTCTTATTAACTGATTTCAAGCCCCAATTTCTTAAAAGTCTTAAATAAAGATTTTCACTATTAAAAGTATTAACAAAGAAATCCATAGATTTCAGCATCAGCAAGTTCATTCCCTTTCTTCTTATCTCATATTTTTTTAGCACAGTCTTTTCGTTAATCGAAATCCCTTTTTCATAAGCCTTAATGATTTCTTCACAAAAAATATCTGCGTCTGCGAGACCTATATTAATTCCTTGACCTGCTAAGGGATGAATGGAATGGGCCGCATCCCCAATGAGAACAACCGGACCACTAATGTAGTTTTTGAAATGATGATTCGATAATCCGAATTGTAAAATCTCTGAATCGAGAGCAAGACTCACTTTAAGCTTTGACTCGAAATAAGATAAGTTATCTTTTATGTACTCTGCTGCATCCTGATTATTTAATTCAGAATTTTTAATAGACCAGACAACGGTATATCTATTAGTTATAGAATCTTTCTTTGGCATAGGCATGAGGGCAAATATCCCTCGATCAGAAAAGACTTGATAAGCTGTCGATTGATCAGCGCCCTTAACATCAACTATAAATGTTAAAGCTGTTTGCTCATATTCACTGTAACTATTTGGTAAAGAGACAATTTTAGCAACATTAGAATTTCTTCCATCACATCCGGCAATAATTTTTGTCTTAATGCTCGTGCCATCTTTAAGAATGACCTCTGGATCAGATTCTTGATTTAAGTTTTGTATTGATTGAATTTCATTACTAAAGATAGTCTCATCCCTGCACATACCAAGAAGCTCATTTCTCAAGTCGTTAAATAAGACTACATGGGAAAGACTCTCTTCACTGATATCTTCTGAAGAAAATTGAATATTACCAGTTCCTTCACCGTCTAGAACTTCAATTTTATTAACATTTGCAGCTTCTATGCTTAGTCCTACTGCCTTTAGCATTGCCATTGAGTGATTGTTAAGGGTTAAAGTTCTTATGCCCTCATGCAAGGCCTGGGGATCTTCTAATTTTTCTATAATAAGAGATTTTATATGGCTCTTTTTCAATCTTAGAGAAATATAATTGCCTATGATTCCGCCGCCAGAAATAGTTATCGGAGCATTCATAAATTTATGCCATTAAAGCTTCTATCTCTTGAGGATTTGATGGGACCTTGGCGGTTAAGTTCAGATTCCCAGACTCGGTTACAAGTATGTCATCCTCTATTCTTACGCCAATACCTTTCCATTTATCATCTACATCCATTGTGCTGCTTATATATATACCGGGTTCAATAGTTGTGACCATTCCAGGTTTGAACTTCATGAAATCATCATCTTCCATATAGTCACCAACATCATGAACATCCATACCCAACCAATGACCTATCTTATGCATATAGAAATTTTTAAACGCACCTTCTTTATGAAGAGTATCAACATCACCAGATAAAATACCTAGCTCTACTAAACCTTCGGTTATAACTTTTTCAGAAATTAGCTGAGGCTCCATAATGCTATTGCCTGATTTAACTGCATCAATTGCTGCAAGGTTTGCCTTTAAAACTACGTTATAGATATCTAGTTGTTCTTTTGAAAACTTGCCACCAACCGGGAATGTTCTGGTTATATCAGAAGCGTACATTTGATATTCACAACCTGCATCTACTAAAATAAGATCAGATCCCTTTAAGTCTTTATCATTTTCAATATAGTGAAGAACGCAAGCACTCTCACCACCAGCAACTATCGGAGTGTAAGCCGGAAAACGACCTCCTCTTTTAGCGAATTCATATAAAAATAATGCCTCTACACCTTGCTCGTTATCGCCTGGTTTTATAGATTTCATAACATCGATGTAAGACTCAGCTGATATATCACATGCCTTCTTCATAATATTGATCTCATGCTCATCCTTGATTAACCTCATATTCCCAACTAAAGAAGAACCATCCATGATATCTATTGAATTACTATGTCTGTCTTTAGAATTAGCAGCACAAGTCCAATCAATAACCTTTTGATCAAAGCCACTTTTTTTACCAATAGAGTAAAAAACTTTTTCTAGGCCTTGGAGTGCTTCTGGCATTAACTCATCAATTTTATTATTTTCAAACCCCTGATCAAAGAGATATTCTTCAACAGCGCCAATAGGCCCAGCTCTGTACCCGTCCCATATTTCTTTAAGTTTATCTTTCTCTGGAACAAAAATTAGGGATTCTATCTTCTCTCCTGAGTTTATTAACACCATGACTGATGAGGGCTCAGAAAATCCTGAAAAGTAATAAAAGCTACTTTCTTGTCTAAGCGCATAAGATGAATCTGCATTTCTATATTGGAGATCAGCTCCAGGAATAATTAATGCTGAGTTCTTTGGCAGTTTGTTTTTTAAAGAATTTCTTCGGTTTTTATATATTGATTTATCCATAGTTTATTTTACTCTTTTATTAAAGAAACTTTCCAATTGATTGATGTGCAATTAAACTTATAGAATGTCAGATAATACGAGTTCAAATATAGAAATCCTTAAAGAGAGAATAGATCTATTAATTAAGCGCTTTGACGAACAGAAAGGTATTATTAATTCTTATGTTGGAAGAGAAAGAGATTGGAAGCAAAATAAAATTATCCAAAGCAAGGAAATTTCTGAACTGAAAAATCAAATAGAAATATTAACAACAAAGGTTTCTGATGAGTGAAATGGAAACACTATCTTTAAGAATATTTGGAAGAGATCTTACTCTCTCCTGTCCCGCCGAGGAAAAGAATCAGCTTATTGAAGCAGCAAATTATCTTAACAATGAGCTTGATGCTATCGGCGATAAGAATAATGCACTGGTAATTGTTGGTCTAAGCTTTGCGAATAAATTATTATCAAACCCTTCTCTGTCTGAATCGGCAGATTCAGCAGACTTATTACCGCTAATAACCAAAATAGAAGCTATTTTAGAAAAATAAACTTCCACTTGTAATACAACTATTCTATACTTTTCGAACATTCTGGTTCATTCGCTAATGTGTTTATAAAATTTGAACCGATAATATAAAATAGGTGATATTCCTCTATCATTGTTGTGCAGTACCTAATTAGGGAAGCCTGATCTGATATGAAATTCGCCACCTGACCTTTCGGTTCAGGTATGGCACATGGCGGTGATTTGGTTTGTTAGCCTCGGCACAATTTATGGTGAAAAATAAAATTAGAAAATCACTCTTGGAGCAGGGGCATGCTTTGCCTGAAGAGTTCATTTCTAATTCAAATAAAACTATTCAAGTTGTAGCATTGGAAACTCTTGATATTTCTCATATAAAAAATGTACTTTTGTATTCTCCTTTTAGGAGAGAGGTTAGATTAGATAGGATCTTAAAAGAGTTAAACAAAACCTCAAAAAATATTTATCTTCCTAAGATTCTTCCTGATAGAAATATGCGCTTTAATCTTCTAGAAGAGACTTCGTGTATGAAAAAAAATAAATATGGGATCAGCGAGGCTGTAAATGAGAATTACCTTAATGCTTCTGAGTTTGATGTAATGATCATTCCATTTGTCGGAGTTGATGCAAACGGTTTGAGATTGGGCTATGGCTCTGGGTATTTTGATAGGGCTCTTGAAAATATAGAAGATTTAACTAAACGCCCCCTCCTGGTTGGTCTTGGTTATGAATACCAAGTAGCAGACGAAGCTTATGGAGAAGAGCATGATTTAAAATATGACATAGTCATCACAGAAACTGATATACATATATATTAGAAATCTATAAAATAGTTTCTTTAAAACATAATGATTAAATACCTATACATCCTGCTTGCCTCCTTCCCTCTTCTATCCGAGGTTGTAAGTATAGATGGCTCTCTAGATGAGCCGGAATGGGATAATGCGCAAGTTATTGATAGGTTTTACGAAGTTTCTCCCTACACTCTTAAAGAAAGAGAAGAGTCTGAAAGAACAATAGCCTTAATCTTTTCTAATAAAGATGGTATCTATGTTGGTTTTAAAAATTATCAAGATACAGATTCTATGCTCTCAAGAAAATCAATGCGAGATGAGATGACTTCAATTAGTGAAAAAAACTCCATTAATATTGATTTTGATGGCGATGGCTCAAAAGCATATATTATTGCAGTCTCTTTAGCTGATTCTTTATTTGATGCTATTAAAGTTCAATCAGGTGGCTTTAAGACTGACTGGGATGGAGATTGGATAGCAAAAACTAGACAATATGAAGGTTATTGGGTTTCAGAAATTTATCTACCATGGGATATGGTATTGATGAATCAACCAGAAGGTACTAAAAGAAAAATTAAGTACTCTGCCTTAAGGTATATTGCAAAAGATCAGTCTTGGTTAAGTAGTGCAGGAACGATGGCCATGCGAGCAGATTATTTTGAAGAATTAGATACGTTAGAAATTGATAACTTTACAAAATCTAAATTAGATTTCTTTCCCTACTTATCCGCGAATACCAATACTGTAACTAAGGTTGAAGAAAGTAAAGTTGGTGCGGAGATTTTTTATAGCACTGGAAAAGGTCAGCAAGTCAATTTAGCTATTGATCCAGATTTTGGACAGGCTGAAAGCGATGATGTGGTGATCAATTTTTCAGCTCAAGAAACATTTTATTCTGAAAAGAGAGCTTTTTTTGCAGAAAATCAATCCTTATTTAATGTCAGTAATTACGATAGATACTCTGTTATAAATACTAGAAGGATCGGCTCTGCCCCTGGATATGATTGTGCATTAGAGCAAGATGAATCAGATTGTAATGAATCTAGAAAGAATTATTCTGATATAGACTTCGCATTAAGATTCACACAGAAAAAAAATAATAATGAAGTTGGCTTCTTTGTCGCACAAGAAAAGGACGAAGCATACTCATTAGGAAAAGACTATTACGCTTTTAGAGCAAGAACTAAAAAAGATGATAAGACAATTGGCTATATGGTGACTCAGGTTATAGATAACTTTACTAACACCACCAGTACTGTAAATGTTTTTGATTATATTCAAGTTAAATCTGACAAGTTAAAGCTTTATACAGATTTACTAGCATCAGAAAAAGAAGATCAATCTGGTTTAGGGTTTAGAACACAATTTGTTTATCAGCCAACTAAATACTCCAAAACATCTGGAAGTATTCTTTATTTTGAAGATGATTTTCAGCTAAACGATTTTGGTTATCTCCAAAGAAATGATTGGTTTCATATTGGCCTTGGTGCAGATATTAAAAAAATAGATTTTGATGAATCGTCAATTCTTGAGCAAATAGATAGCGGCATAGATGTAAATTATGATTCTGATACTAAGGGCAATTCAAATCCAATACGTATTGACCAAAGAAATGAAATTGCATTTAAAGATACATCAGCAGTTAAGTTAGATTTTGGGTTTAAGTCGTCGGGGAAAAATACAACCATTACAAGAAAAGATGAAATCTATTCATATGTAAAAGTAAAAAATAAAATTAGTATTACAGCTGATTATGAAGCAATAAACTATAAATTTTGGACGTACGATTGGAGGGTTAGCTTTGATAGATCGGATAAATACGATACATGGGATTCCAAAGGGAACCATAAAAAATTCTTTAAAATTGCTGGATCTTTTTTTCCAAATGATTTCATAAAAATTAACACTCAATTTAAGATTAAAGAAGAAAGTGAATGGTTAAATTGGATAGATAGCAACAATCTAGCAACATATGACCTTTCACAAAAAACTATTTCAATAGATATGAACTGGTTTAAAGGCAATAAGCATGAAATTAGAGTAAAGAGTCAATTTGTAGCATTGCAAGCTGATAATCCTAGAAGCCTTGTATCGGATACTAATGGTTATTTAAGACAGAGCAATAATGAAGTTAAGTCATTCACCAATGGTATTGCTTCATTCCAATTAAGATATAAGTACGAAATAGCTCCTCTCTCATACCTATTTGTAGTCTATTCAAAAGGTGGTGATGATTATAATGACGAGACTGATAGAGGTACGTCGAGTATTTTAAAAAGTCCTTGGCAGAATCCGAGCGATGAGCTTTTCTCTATTAAATTCAGACTTAAATTCTAGAATCTTATTTTAAGAAATCCCTATAAGCCTTATTCGAAGTTTCTTCCGTAAAAGTTGTTCCAGACTTATCTAAATGCTTTATTAATTTAGATTTATCTTTTTCTTGATCTTCAATACCAATTAATATTTTCGCAAACGCAGAACCAAGATTTCTATAATGGAAAAGGGAGATATTTCTTTTGCTACCAAAGTTTTCTAAAAATGAAAGAAGGGCTCCTGGTTTCTCAGGAAACTCACCTCTAAAAATTCTTTCGTTATTGCCTTCGCCGAATTCACTATTACTTCTTCCGCCAACCATATGCCTCAAGTGATCATTTGAGATCTCATTTCTAGTAAAATCAGTGAAAGTAAATTCTGATTTCTTTAATTTTTGTTTTAGTGTGTTGAATGATTTTTCTGTTTTAGTCCTAATTCCCACCAACACAAATGCATCTTTTGAATTGGATTTTCTATAATTAAATTCTGTAATCTGGGCATTGGCAAACATTCTACATAGGGTTAAAAAGCTACCGGCTATTTCAGGTATCTTAATACTTAGTATTTTTTCTCTGTTTTCACCTAGCTCTGATCTATCGACGATAAAGCTCATTCTCTGGAAATTTACATTGGCCCCAGAACTAATTGCAATTAACGATTTATTTTTTACCTTCTTTGAATACACCTTTAAACCGGCTAAGGCTAGTGCACCTGCTGGCTCAGAGAGCACTCTAGTATCTTCAAAGATATCTTTAACAGCTGCACATACCTCATCAACGCTTACGGTAATGACCTCATCCACACATT
The DNA here is from genome assembly GCA_913050015.1 of uncultured Gammaproteobacteria bacterium. Lineage (GTDB taxonomy): Bacteria > Pseudomonadota > Gammaproteobacteria > Magnimaribacterales > D2472 > SCGC-AAA076-P13. The sequence continues at coordinate 15,834 of CAJXAZ010000004.1, read as the reverse complement.
CTTGAGCTACGTCAAAGTTATTTTTTCCAACTTGAGCAACTGCGACACCATCTGCAAAAAGACCAACCTCTTTCAGAGTAACTCTTTTATTAGCTTTTACAGCCTCTGTAAAACAAGCAGAATCTTCAACCTCTACTCCTATAACTTTTACATTTTTTGAATTTTGAGCAATCCAAGCAGAAACTCCAGCCAAGATACCGCCTCCCCCGACGGGAACAAAAACTACGTCAAAGTTATCTTTATCTTCTAAAATCTCTTTGCCAATTGTTCCTTGACCAGCAATTGTTAAAGGATCGTCAAACGGATGTACGAAAGCTAATTTCTTTTTCTTTGATAAGCTTAAGGCCTCTTTTACAGCTTGATCATAGTTATCTCCATGAAGGATTATTTTGGCACCAAACCTTTTTACAGCTTTTATTTTTATCTCAGGCGTTGTTACTGGCATAACTATTAGGCAAACAATCTTTAATTTCTTACATGCACTAGCAACACCTTGGGCATGATTTCCTGCTGAAGCTGCGACAACTCCTTTGTCCTTTTGAGCTTTTGTTAAATTAACTATCTTGTTATACGCGCCCCTATTCTTAAAAGAAAAAACAGGCTGAAGGTCTTCACGTTTTAGAAAAATTTTATTACCTTCTTTTGAGGATATATTAGGTGCAAAAGTAATAGGCGTATTTATTGCTACATCGTAAACAGATGAATTATTAATTAGCTCTAGGTATTTTTTTGAATGCTTAAAATTACCAGTCTTTTTTATTTTTAATCTCAATTTATATATCTATTATTATTTTCAAGTATTATAACTGCATGAGTGGCTCAAAGATAAATGTTGCTAAACAAGCAATAGATTATATTAAAGATAAATTACATCCCGAGATGATTCTTGGAATAGGTACGGGCTCGACTGTAAATTTTTTTATTGAAGAATTAAAAGACTTAAGAAATAATTTTGCTGGTGCTGTTTCAAGCTCTGAGGCTTCATCAAGACTACTGAGTGAGAATGGTATAGAGGTATTTAACTTAAATGATATTAGTGAAATTGCTTTTTATATTGATGGTGCTGATGAAGTTGCTCCTAATAGAGAGCTTATCAAAGGCGGTGGCGGAGCACACACAAGAGAAAAAATAGTAGCTTCTGCTGCAAAAGAATTTATATGCATAGTAGATGATTCAAAAATAGTTACAAAACTTGGAGCCTTCCCTCTTCCAGTCGAGGTAATCCCAGAAAGTAGAAGTCTAGTAGCTAGAAGAATAGTTTCAATGGGAGGGGTTCCTGAATACAGGGCAGGATTTACTACAGATCAAGGCAATCAAATCCTTGATGTTAGAGAAATTGATATATCCGACCCTATAGAGCTAGAAAGTTTGCTAAATACAATACCTGGAGTGGTTGATAACGGAATCTTTGCTTTTAATAAGCCAAGTGTTGTTTTGATTTCTAAATAAAACTATAAAAGTTTTTCAATATCTGCGATTAACGCAGGAGCATTGGGCTCAACATTTTTTCCGTATGTTGAAACTATACTTCCATCTTTAGAAATTAAGTATTTGTTGAAGTTCCACGATGGCTGAACTCCAGATTCTTTTCTTAATTTTTTATAAAAAGGATGTGCCTTCTTTCCTCTAACCTTTGTAGTAGCAAACATTGGAAATGTTACACCGTATTCTGTTGAACAGAATTCTTTAACATCAGCTTCATCTGCTAGCTCTTGTCCAAGAAAATCTCTTGAAGGAACTCCTATAACTACAAAATCTTCATCTTCATATTTTTTATACAGATTTTGAAGTTCTGCGTATTGGTATGTATACCCACATCTGCTAGCAACATTTACAACTAGCATCGCCTTGCCCTCAAACTCGCATAAGTTTTTTGTTTCAGCAGAATCTAGCAATCTCATCTCAGTATCAAGAAGATCTGAGCAAGCTTCAGAGTAAAATGGTGCAAAACAAAGAATAAGAAGTAATTTTTTCATATGCATATTATATATGATAATTTCTTAATATCTTATGTGATAGGTGTAATGGCAACAAGTGATGAAATAAAGATGCCCATTAAAGCAATTACTTCTAAATTATCTATATATTTTTTCATAAAAAACCTTTTGTTAATAATGGAGGGTAGAAACCCTCCATATAATTCGCGAGTACCAACAAATTCTTATAGGGGTAAGAACGTTGATAGTATCATTATATATACTTATAATTAATTATCAATATAAATGATAAAATAAATTATTTAGATGTGTAAAATAGGTACATTAATTAAAAATACCCCTCTTTTTATGTATAATTCACACCTATTTCTATTAGGAGTTTAAATTGAAAGGTACAGTTTTATACGAAGTGAGAGACGGTGTTGCTCTATTAACGGTTGATAATCCACCTGTTAACCCATTAAGTGATGGTGTTAGGGCTGGATTATATGAAGGTCTTGCTAAAGCTGAAGCAGATAGCTCGGTAGTAGGGGTTGTTCTTACCGGAAATGGTCGTGCCTTTATAGCTGGCGCAGATATCTCTGAGTTTGGCGGTTCTGGCGAAGGACATGGACTTGCTGAAGTATTTAAAAAATTAGAATATTGTTCAAAACCAGTAGTTGCAGCTATAAATGGGCTTGCTTTAGGCGGTGGTTTAGAAACAGCTCTATGTTGTAACTATAGAATTGCTTCAAATCAAGCGTTTGTTGGCTTACCTGAAGTTAATTTAGGCCTTTTGCCTGGAGCTGGTGGCACACAGAGACTTCCAAGACTCGTTGGGCCTGCTGAAGCCTTAAAAATAATGCTATCAGGAGCTCATGTACCGGCTAAAAAAGCTCTATCTTTAGGCATCGTTGACTCTTTATCAGACAATGTTGTTGAAGATTCCATTACATTTATTAAAGAAAAGGCTGCAAGTTCAGACTCTCATCCTCTAGTAAGAGACTTAAATGACAAAGTAATAGAGGCTAGAGGCAATGAAAATATTTTAGTTGAAGCTCAAGCAATGACTGCAAAATCAAGAAAAGGTCAATTCGCTCCTGGTCAAATTATTAAATGTGTAGAAGCTGCTATTAATCTTGATGATTTTGATGAAGGTCTAAGAAAAGAAACTGAGTATTTTATAGAATGTTTAGTTCATCCTCAGCGTGAGGCAATGATCCATATATTCTTTGGAGAGAGAGCTGCGTCTAAGGTATCAGATATACCAAAAGATACGCCTATTATGGATATCAAAAAAGCAGGAATTATAGGTTCAGGAACAATGGGAGGCGGAATAGCAATGTGCTTTGCTAATGCTGGAATACCTGTTCATATAATTGATCAAGATGCTGACAACCTTAAAAGAGGGATCTCAGTAATTGAGAAAAATTATGAATTTATGGTTAATAGAGGAAGAATGACTGCGGAGCAAAAAGATTTTGTTTTTGGGTTAGTGACTTCAAGTCTTGACTACAATGACGTTCATGATTGTGACATTGTCATTGAGGCAGTTTATGAAAATCTTGAACTAAAAACAAAGATTTTTAAATCTCTTGATGAGGCTGTTAAGCCAGGAGCAATCCTCGCAAGTAATACTTCTGGACTTGATATAGATTCTATAGCTAACTCTACAAGTAGGCCTGAGCTCGTAGTGGGTACTCACTTCTTTAGTCCAGCAAATATAATGAAACTACTCGAGGTTGTTAGAGGAGATCAAACTTCTAATGAAGCATTGGCAACGGTAATGTCTGTTAGTAAGAAGCTTAAAAAGGCAGCTGTTGTTTCATTAAATGCTCCTGGATTTATTGGTAACAGAATGTTTTTTGGTTATACAGCTCAGGCTAATATGCTTCTTCTTGAAGGCGCCCTGCCTCATCAAGTAGATCAGGCAATGGAGTCATTTGGTTTAAATATGGGTCCCTTTAGAACGATGGATTTAATAGGCCTTGATTTGGGATGGAGAGCGAGAAAGCTTGGTGGCATGGCATCACCTTTGCATGCAAAAATTGGTGATGAGCTTTGTGAGCAAGATAGGTTCGGTCAGAAAAATCAAAAGGGTTACTATAATTATTCTGAAGGATCTAGAGCTCCAAACCCTGCTCCAGAAAATGAATCAATATATAAAAGAATATCATCTGAAAATGGATTTACTAGAAGAGAGATATCAGATGAAGAGATCGTAGATAGATGTATGCTTGCCTTAATTAACGAAGGAGCTGATATCTTGTCGGAAGGAGTAGCCCAGAGAGCTGCTGATATAGATGTTGTTTATATAAATGGTTATGGCTTCCCTATTTGGAGAGGTGGTCCAATGCATCATGCAAATGCTATGGGTCTAGATGTTGTATTAGAAAAACTAGCTAAATACAAAGATCTGACTGGAAGCGATGTATTTACTGCAAGTAGTCTATTGATTGAGTTAGCTGAAAAAGGCGGAAAACTTACTGATGCACCATCTAAGGATGATAGAAGAGAAAGATTAAGTTTTGAGAAATCATCTGTAGCTAATAATTTCTAGGAAAAATACTTAATAAAAGGGGCTAAGTTCTTATTTGAACTTTTGTCCCTTTTTTTACGACATTAAAAAGCTCAATAGCATCTAAATTAAACATTCTTATGCAGCCATGAGATGCCTTTAGGCCTATTAAGCCCTCCTCATGAGTTCCGTGGATGTATATGTATCTATTGAATGAATCTATCCCCTTCCCCTTATTAATACCTGGTTCTATGCCGTCTAGCCACATTATTCTTGATGTTACATAGTCATCATCTGAATCTAGAGGATGGTCAATAATCTCAGCTTGTCTTGAAGTATTAATCCTAGATTTAAAAATAGTATTAATTTTGGCTCCATCGCCTATCATTTCTTTTATAACGTGATCTCCTAGGGGTGTTTTGAACGAATTTGCCGTGCTGCCTTCGCCATATTCAGAAGATGAGATTGGATAACTGGATATAACACCATTATCCTTCATTACATAGAGTCTTTGCTCTGATATATCTATTTCTAAAGCAATCTCTGAGGAAACAAGATTAAGTGAAATGCTTAAGAAAAAAATTATGAACGTCTTTTGATACATAAATTTATTATAACTGATATAAAAACTAACATTAGAGCAAGGTAATAAGGCATGTCATAACCTCCTGTCGTATAAGCCGTAGGAGGATTGTAGGTTATATCTATTGAACTGTTTAATACTCCGGATACGCCCTTGTCTAGTTTATCAACAATTGTTCCTTTATTAGATATAACTGCTGAAAATCCATCATTAGTTGCTCTAATTATCCACTTATTATTCTCTAAAGCTCTTACTCTAGCTATTGATAGGTGATGATATGGACCTATAGAATTACCAAACCAAGTATCGTTACTTATATTAATAATAAAATTAGAACTTATGTTGCTTTTTCGTACTGTATTTCCAAAAGCTATGTCATAGCAAATTAAAGGTGAAATGGTGTATTTTTTCTTATTGTGAGTAAAATCTATATTAGCTTGGTTATCTGTGCCATGACTAACATTGGACATGGGCATATCAAAGAAATCTATCAAGCCGCGTAAGGATGGAATAAACGGTATATATTCTCCAAATGGGACTAGATGCTGTTTGTTATATATTTGATTAGTCTTAAGATTGACCATTGAATTAAATAACTTACTGCCCTCAAAATGCCATGACCCAGAAATAATAGTTTTTGAGTTTACTAATTTATCTCTAAATAATGAAAACTCTCTGCTTTCAAATGCATAAGGAAGCTCAGCCTCAGGAAAAATTACCAAGTCTGTATTCTTATCAATCTCCTCACTTAGTCTTATGAGATTATTTTCAATCTTTTCTTTATAGCTGTTTTCATATTTTAAAAATGGATCTGTTGAGGGCTGAATTATAGAAATATTTAAAGGGGTATGTTTATCTATTGGCTCGTCAGAAACAGGTATCAATAATAGGAAAATAAATCCTAGCGTTATAGCTGAAATCTTCTTATTTTTTTTCCACGACAATCCTAGAATAGTTGACGCTATATAAATAATATATGAACCACCGGCGACGCCCAAAATGGGAAAGATAGATTGGCTAATTGTATCTAAAAATATTATCCCAGGTATGAGCCAAGGAACTCCATTTAACAAAGAGTACATTGACCATTCATTGAGAATAAATATGCTACTTACATATAAAATAGTATAGAAATTTCTATAGGTCAAATTGTTAAATAAGTTGATTTTTAGAAGTAATAATGGGGCTGAAAATACTAATGTAAGGATGGCAATAAGTAATAAAAATATTAGTAAAGACACTGCTATGTTTGTATTACCATAATAGTAAACGCTTACTATTAACCAGGACATTCCAAATCCCCAATGGCCTATAGACCAGTAAAGTAATTTGTTAAATGAATCTTTGTTATTTCTTAAAAGCCCATTAATAAGGTAGGCATAAGATAGAAAAATTAAGGGCTTAATAGAGAAGGGCGCAAACGATAATATGCCAATTAAACCAAATATAAAAGGAGTTAAATATCTCTTTATTTGCATCAAGTTTTTGTTATTGAAACCTTATCGATTTTTCTTTTATCTGCGTGAGTGATTTCAATATTTAAGCTTTCAACTTTAAGCTTATCTCCAACACTTGGGAGTATGCCAAATTGGCTAATAATAAACCCTCCAAGGGTCTCAGCATCTATGCCCATTGGATCAATTTTTAATTCAAAGAATTCTATAAATTCTTCAATTTCTACCTTGGCATCAGCAGAATAAATACCATCAGAAATTCTTACTATTTCCTCTTCATCAACATCGTGCTCATCTTCAATTTCGCCTACTAGCTCTTCTAATATATCTTCAATTGTAACCAAACCTGATATTGATCCATATTCATCTATTACAACTGCTAAATGAGATCTATCCTTTTTAAATTCCTCAAGTAAAGAATCTGCTTTTTTTGTTTCTGGAACGATATTTGGCTCTCTAAGCATTTCAAGTACATTAAAATTATTATTACCGGATACTATTTTAGGAAGAATGTCCTTCGCTAGAAGAATTCCCATAACTTCATCTCTCTCATCACCTAAAACAGGATACCTTGAATGGCCTGATTCAATAATCCTTTCTATGATCACGCTAGTTTGCTCTCCTAGGCTTATAGTTACCATATCTACCTTAGGTACCATTATTTCTTTAATTGTTGTTTTACCAAGCCTTATTGCCTTGTTAGCTATTGATTCGGCTTCTTTGTCGATAATGTTTAGATCCACTGCATCTTTTAAAAAATCTGTTATCTCTGAAACAGACTGTGTTTTTATAAAGAAGGGATTTCTAAAATATTTTTTTACTCTGGTTAAAATTCCCGATGGAGGGTGACTATCTTCGTTTTCTGATTTTTTATTCATTTCTCAATTATATGGGTTTTTAATATGTAACTTTTCTAATATGCTTATTTCTTTAGATTCCATTGTGTTCGCCATGGCATCATCTTCGTGATCATAACCTAATATATGATATACACCATGAGCTAACATGTGAATTAGGTGGTCCTCAAAATTTTTATGCTCTTCTTTAGCCTCTTGCAATACAAAGTCGTAACTAATAGCTATATCACCAATATTGTTTGTCTTTTCTATTGAGATATCATCATTCACAAAAGATAGTACATTGGTTGTTTTATCTTTATCTCTGAACTGTTTATTAAGTTCTTGTATTTCGGGATTGCCCAGAATTCTTAAGTTTATTGAACTTTCCTCTGCCTCTTTTTCTTCAGCAAAGATAAGTTTGGTTATGTCTTGAAGTTTTTTTGACAGACTTTCATTTATTGAAAAGCCCTCCTGAAAAGATATTACTAGACTCACTTAGCTATTTTTTCTTCAAATGCCTGATAAGCATCAATAATTTTCCTTACCAAAGGATGTCTGACAACATCTTGGGAGGAAAATTCAGTAAAGCCTATACCTTTAGTTTCTTCTAGGACCTGCATGACATGATCTAATCCTGAGGTTATATGCTTTGGTAAATCTGTTTGCGTAAGATCTCCGTTGATTACAGCATAAGAGCCAAAGCCCATTCTAGTTAGAACCATTTTCATTTGATCAACTGTTGTATTTTGACTTTCATCCATAATGATAAATGAATTATTTAAAGTTCTACCTCTTAAATAGGCCAAGGGAGCAATTTCAATAGCTTCTTTTTCAATCAATTTACTCACTCTATCAGCTCCGACCATTTCATATAGGGCGTCATATAGTGGTCTTAAATATGGATCTACTTTTTGTGACATGTCTCCTGGAAGAAACCCGAGCTTTTCTCCAGCCTCTACAGCAGGCCTAATCAAAATTATTCTTTGAACCTTATCAGTTAATAATGCATCTACTGCGGCAGCTACTGCTATATATGTCTTGCCAGTTCCAGCCGGGCCAATTCCAAAATTTAGTTCATATTTTGAAATTCTTCTCATGTAGTCTTGTTGATTTTTGCCTCTTGCCCTAATAATTTTTTTTGGTGTCTGTATCTTGATTTCAGTCTTTTGGATATCTTCTTTGCTATGTCTGGCAAGACTTAGGTTTAAATGAGACTGGATAGTTAAATGAACCGCTTCTTTAGTAAGCTCAATGTTCTTCTTTGTTAGGTTATATAAATCCAGAATAGCATCAGAGGCATGCTTAATATTTTGATCACTACCGGTAATATTAATTTGGCTGCCTTTGTGAAAAACTTTTACTGAAAATGTTTTTTCAATGAGTTTTAGATTTCCATTAAGCTCACCAACAAAAATTGCTATTCTGTCTGCGCTTGATGGTTTTAAGGAAATGTTCTTAAGAGCGGTTTGTATTTCTTGCATTAAAAGTTAATTTTGTCCTGTTGAGTTATGCAATGTGCCTAGCAATGAATAAGAAAAAGTCTCATCAATACTTATATCTACTAATTTACCTATAAAACCAATATTTTGGAAGTCAAAATTAACAACTCTATTGCATTCTGTTCTTGCTTGAAGCTGATTTGCACTTTTCTTTGATAAGCCGGTAACTAAACATCTTTGTATTGAGCCTATCATGCTCATACTATGCTCTTTGTGATGTTTATTTAGTTGTGCTTGGAGAACATCCAGCCTTTCTTTTTTTTCAGACATTGGGGTATTGTCTTCTAATTTTGAAGCAGGGGTGCCTGGCCTTTTTGAATAAATAAAACTGTAAGAGGAATCAAATTTTATTTGATTCACTAAATCCATAGTGTCGTTAAAATCTTTTTCTGTCTCGCCTGGAAACCCAACTATGAAATCAGAGGATACTCTTAGATCTGGTCTATGAGATCTAATCCTCTCCAGCGCATCTGTAAAAATATCAACCGTATAATTTCTTTTCATCTTTTCTAAAATTTTATTAGATCCAGATTGAACGGGGAGGTGGAGCTGACTTACAAGTTGAGGTACGTATTGATATACGTCAATAAGATCATCAGTCATGTCGAGGGGGTGAGATGTTGTAAACCTTATTCTTTCTACTCCATCTATATGGCTAATGATTTCTATTAGATCTGAAAGTCTGAGAATTCTGTTCTTATAGGGCATTTTGTATGAGTTAACATTCTGACCAATAAATGTAATTTCTGAAACGCCTTGCTCTGCAAGCCTAGCAACTTCATCGAAGATTTGCTCAGGCTTTCTGCTCACCTCATCGCCTCTGGTATAAGGAACAACACAGAAAGAACAATATTTAGAACACCCTTCCATTATTGCAACAAAACTTGAAGGACCTGCTGAGGTTGGAGAGGGCAGTGAATCAAATTTTTCTTCTATTGGAAAAGTAATGTCTATTGCCTTAATACCTTTGCTTTGGTCAATATCTAAAAGATCTGACACTCTATGAAGAGTCTGTGGTCCGTATATTAGGTCTACATAAGGAGCTCTTTTTTTAATATTAAGTCCTTCTTGAGTTGCGACACAGCCCCCGACTCCAATTTTTAGATTAGGATTTTTTTCTTTAAGTTTATTTAATCTGCCTAGTTCAGAAAATACCTTTGCTTCTGCTTTGTCTCTTATGGAGCATGTATTTAATAAGATGATATCTGCTTCTTCTATATTGGTTGTAACCTCAACCCCTCTCTTCTCTTTAAGGATATCTACTGTCTTTTCGGAGTCATATTCATTCATTTGACATCCGTAAGTTTTAATATAAAGTTTTGTTCCCATATAATTAAGTATTATGAAAATAAAGAGTGTTTACAAGATAATTTTTATGCAGCTTGGCGAAATCTATGAGGTTTTTGCTAATCAGATATATCAAAGTGAAATGTACGGTTTTATTGAAGTTGAGGATTATATATTTAACAAGGATAAACAGCTAGTTGTTGATCCTGCTGCTGAAAAACTTAAGAATGAATTCGCAAAAGTTGAGAGAAGCTATATACCGATTAATTCAATAATAAGGATAGATGAGGTTCAGGAATCTGGTGAGGCAAAGATTAAGGAAAATAAAAATAAAATTAGCCCAATTCCTCTAAATATTCACCCTATTAATAGCTCTGATTAGCTACCCTTCTGGCAAGAATAAATTTTTATAGAACTTAAGCTCGCCCACTGAATCCTTAATATCTCCCATAGCTCTATGTGAACCATGTTTCTCGTAAACCTGAGCTTCATTCATCCACCTAACCGCAACCTCTTTAAACGAAGAGACATCAATATGTCTGTAATTAAAATAAGATTCTAATCGGGGCATGTACTTAATTAAGAAACGTCTGTCATGCGAAACAGTGTTGCCACACATAGGTGATTGATTTTGCCCTACATATTTAGAAATAAATTCAAGGGTTTCAATTTCTGCCATTTGCTCTGTTACTGCACTTTTCTTTACAGAGTCAATCAAGCCAGAAGATCCATGCTGATTTTGATTCCAGTCATCCATTCCCTCAAGCAGGGATTTCGGTTGGCTGACAATAATGTTTGGACCTTCAGCTAAAATATTTAGTTGAGAGTCGGTTATTAAAGTGGCTATTTCTATGATTCTTTCTTTTTCTGGATCTAATCCAGTCATCTCTAGATCTATCCAAATTAAGTTTTCTCTTGATTGTTGGCTCTTCATAACTTTTTATATTCCTTCCTTTAGTGTATTTTGTGCTTTATATGGAAAAAGTTCAAACTGGGTTGGTAATAGAATTCTACTCTAATAGCTGCTTGGTGCGAACCAAAGATGCAGACATAAGCTGTATTGCCATAAAAGATGTAGTAGTTGGAGATATTGTTAATATTGAAATAATCCAAGATAGCAAAAAAATAAAAGGATTAATTCTCTCAAGAGAGCCAAGATTTTCTATTTTAGAAAAAAAAGAGGTCTTAAAATCTAAGGTTGTTGCTGCCAATGTAACTCATGTAGGTATTCTTGTTACACCCGAGCCCAAGACAAGTACTGATTTTATTGATAAGTGGGTTTTAACTGCTAACTTATCTAATATAACTCCATTCATTATTAATAATAAAATTGACCTAGTTCAAAATGAAGAATATCTAACTAAGCTAGAAATCTATAAAAATCTTAAAATTGATTTCATTGATATTTCAGCAAAAAGTAATCAAAACCTTGGTCAGGTCTCTGATTATTTAAAAGGTAAATGTGTGGTTTTTGTAGGTAACTCTGGGGCTGGAAAATCAACCCTAACGACATCCTTGACTGGGAAAGATATTAAAACAAATGTTCTTTCTAATAATCAAGGTGTTCATACCACTTCCATCTCTACGCTTTATGAAATTGATAACGACACAAAAATTATTGATTCTCCAGGTGTTCGAGATCTCTATATAACTGGATGGGATGATAAAGATATTATCAAAGGTTTCTCGGAAATTTATGAATTTTCAAGGCATTGCAAATTTAACGACTGCAATCATATTAATAATGACGGATGTCATGTGACAGAAAAACTAATTAATGGAGAAATAAACCAAAGCAGATACAATAATTTTATTAAATTTAGAGATAGAGAGGAAGATGAATAAAAAAACTCATTTTGGCTTCACAGAAGTAGACGCAAAAGATAAAAGTGCTCATGTTGGGGAGGTTTTTACTTCGGTAGCTGGAAGCTATGATGTTATGAATGATGCAATGTCGATGGGAATGCACCGATTATGGAAAAAAATTCTTGTTGAGCTTGCTGGGGTTTCTGATCATGACACTGTTCTTGATATTGCCAGTGGTACAGGCGATATAGCTAAACTAATAGCTAAAGAATATCCCAGTACAGAAATCTATATGTCAGATATTAATATGGATATGTTGGCTGAGGGAAGAAATAGAGCCATAAATGAGAGCTTTTCATCTAATACGCATTTTTGTCAGTTAAGCGGGGAAACAATTCCTTTTGCGGATAACACCTTTGATTTAATTACTATTGGTTTTGGTTTGAGAAATTTCACTGATAAAGAAAAAGGTCTTAAGGAAATGAGAAGATGTCTTAAGGAAGATGGTAGATTGCTTATCTTAGAATTTTCTAAACCTATCAACCCATTATTTTCAAAAGTTTACGACTGGTACTCATTTAATATATTGCCAAAGCTTGGAGCGATGCTTGCCAATGACTCAGAAAGTTATAAATATCTAGCAGAGTCAATCAGAATGCATCCCGGACAAGAGGCTCTTCAAGAAATGGTTGTTGAGGCAGGATTTAAAAAGTGTAAGTTTTATAATTTACTTAATGGCATCGTAGCTATTCATGTTGCATATGGAAAATAGTCTTAGTCAAATTTTATCTAATCTTTTAAATGATATAGAAGAAGCTTCTCCTAATTCAAGAAGTTCGCTTTATAGCATTTACCCCATTAATTTTGTTCTAGCATTAAAAGGTCATAAAAAAATTCATGTTCAACTTGAAGAAGATCATAAAAGAATTTCTTTTAAAGAAGTTGCTTCTCCAAATTTTGAAATACACACCAACGTCACAGAAATTCTTCAACTTATTTTTACAAAGAAAATAAAAAAGAGCATGATTTCAGGAGATGTTGAATTAGCCACGGTGATGATGAGTATCTTGATAAAAGCTGATATAGATTTTATATTTCTAATTGATAAATATTTTGGAAATATTCCTGCTGTTTCAGCTCACCTAGTAAAAGAAAGGTTATTTACAAGAAAAAGCGTTAATACCGACCAAGGCAATGTGCTGCAGGCTAGATTAAGAACCCTAGGGATAAGAGTTGATAGATTAGAGGCTACAAATAACTTATGAATATAATTGTTCTTATTTATCAAGGTCTCAAGATGTCTTTCTTAGGAATGAAGTTTGGCATTTTTAAAAACCCTGATGGCAAAAAACTAGCTAAATTCCTTGAATCTCTAGGTCCTATTTTTATAAAATTTGGTCAGCTACTATCTACTCGAACAGATATCCTAGATATAGAAACAGCTAAAAATTTACAAGGGCTTACAGATAGCTGCAAGCCATTTCCAGTTGCCACTTTAAGAGCGATTATTGAAAAAGAGCTTGGCGATTCTATAGAAAATCTCTTTGATGACTTTGATGATAAGCCCCTTGCCGCAGCTTCTCTTGCTCAAGTTCATTCTGCAAAATTGAAAAATGGTAAAGAAATTGTTATCAAGGTTTTGAGGCCTAATATTGAAAAAGAAGTTAAGAAGAACCTTAGGCTTCTCAGAGCAGCTGCAAAATTTTGTACTTATGTTTATTCAGAAAGCCACAGATTAAGACCACTTGAGGTTGTAAGAGATTATGAGACCACTATTCTTAGAGAATTAGATTTAAAGCTTGAGGCAGCTAATACAAACCTTACTAGAAAGAACTTTGCTAATTCAGAAGAGCTTTATATACCAGAAGTCTTTTGGGATATGACTACCAACAAAGTCATGGTTCTTGAAAGAATTGATGGGATACCTTGTACGGATATTGAGCAAATAGAAAAATATGGAATAAATAAACAAAGGCTTGCTGAAAATGGAGTAATGATTTTTCTTAATCAAGTCTTTAGAGATAATTTCTTTCATGCCGATATGCATCCTGGAAATATTTTTGTATCCAAGAAACATCCAGAAACTCCAGGCTATATAGCAATTGATTGCGCAATTACAGGTTCCTTGTCGAATGATGAAAGATACATGCTTGCAAGAATGCTACAGGCAGTTCTAAAGCAAAAATATAAATCTTTAGCTCAGTTATTTATTGGCTCAGGATGGGTCAATACTGATACAAATATTAATGAGCTTGAAAATACCTTAAGAGCTTGTTGTGAACCTATTTTTGAGAAGCCATTATCTGAAATTGAATTTGGCAAGTTGCTCTTATACCTTTTCCAAAGTACTAGACCTTATGGTCTATCTCTTCAACCATCCTTGGTGCTTCTTCAAAAGACATTAATTCATATTGAGGGCATGGGGAGACAGATATATCCTGAATTAGACTTCTGGGGAATAGCAGAACCTTATCTTGATAATTGGCTTAAAGAGCAATTTAGCCCGCTCAAACTTAAGGATTTTATTGTTGATAATAAAGAAGATCTACTGCTTAAAGCATCGGAGATGCCTGGCTTTATATATGAAGCCCTTGATGAGCTTAGAGGCTATTCACATAATAGAAAATCTAATGACGATAAGCTTCATAAAATGGAACTGCAGTTACAAAAGCAAAAATACATCATATGGTTCTTCGGAGTTGGTATAATTATGGCATGGGGTATATTTGTAATACTCTCATAGGAGATTCATATGGGCTTTGGTGGAATAAGTTTATGGCAGCTACTAATAATTTTAGTCGTCGTTCTTTTGATTTTTGGAAGCGGTAAATTAAAATCTTTAGGCTCTGATCTTGGAGCAAGTCTTAAAGGTTTTAAAAAAGCTGTAAAAGACGAAGAAAAAGAAAAAGACGAATAACAATTGTTTCAAATAGGCTTTCTAGAAATTGCGGTTATCCTTATCTTAGGACTCATTATTGTTGGTCCGACTAGACTTCCTGAGCTTATAAAAACTTGGCTGAAGTTTTATAAAAAAATTCAAAAACAAATTTCTAATTTTCAAAAAGATATTGAAATAGAAATTGGTACTGATGAAATTAAGAAAGACGTATTTAATGAAATGAGAATGGAAGAGTTAGATCTTTCTGGAAAATCTAATAAAGATGAATAAAGAATCTATCTCAAGTCATCTTCTAGAACTTCGTACTAGACTCATCAGAGTGCTAATTTGCTTAGGGATCCTGTCAGTTATTGGAATACCTTTTGCATCCCAAATATATGCTTTTGTAGCGTCACCTCTACTAGATATCCTGCCAGCGGGTAGCTCTATGATTGCCACTCAAGTAACCTCACCTTTAATGGCGCCATTAAAGTTAGTTCTCTTTTCTGCGCTGCTAATAACTATGCCTTATCTGTTTTATGAAATATGGATGTTCATGTCCCCTGGGCTTTATAAAAATGAAAAATCATTTGTAGCTCCATTGATGATTTCAACAATTCTTTTATTTTCAGCAGGGGTGGCTTTTGCCTACCTAGTGGTACTACCAATAATCTTTAAATTTTTTATTGGAGTTGCGCCAGAATCTATTCAAGTAATGACAGATATTAATCAGTATTTGAGCTTTGTGATTAAGCTTATCTTTGCATTCGGGATAGCATTTGAAATACCAGTGGCTACTTTTTTGCTTATTAGAACTGGGATTGCAAAAAAAGAATCTTTAGTTAAGGCTAGGCCTTATCTTATTATTTTGTTCTTTGTAATCGGCATGCTACTCACTCCACCGGATATTTTTTCACAGCTATTTCTAGCCATACCAATGTGGATATTATTTGAGCTTGGTTTATTGTTTTCGAAAAATAAATAATTCTGCGTTAGATTTTAAAGTCCTATTCTGTTAGTCCAGTCATCGTCAGATGGTCTTTTATTATTAATA
>CAJXAZ010000003.1 GCA_913050015.1 uncultured Gammaproteobacteria bacterium | reverse complement strand
TTAGAAAGCTTTGGGATTTGAGTAATAAGAAGAATAAGGTAAATATTGCCAAACTCAGCAGAGCAATATTGGAATTAGAAAAAGCCTCAAAAGAATTAAATATAACCTCACAATCATCTTTAAATAATATTAAATCTAATAAACAAGCTATTAGGAGCAATGAATTACAAATAATAGAAATTTCTCAGGGCAGTCAAGAGATGGAAGATATACAAAGAACTATAAAGTCACTAGAAACCCAACTTATGCTAATAGATGATTCTGTCCAAGCTCTTAATAATTATAAAAAACAACTAAATCAAACAATTGGAGAGATTCAAACTCAGATTTCATCCATGAACAATGATAATTTACAGATTGAGCTAGAATAGAATTGACAATATATTCAAATAGTTGTCTTATTACTCTATGAATAAGTGGTTTTTACAAGCTTTTTTACTATTAGCATTTATACCTTTGGCAATATTAGTTGGTTATGGAGTTTTGGTAGTTGCTCCAATATTTTGCTGTTTCCTTGCAATTAACTCCTATAAATTCAAAAATTATAAAGAAATGTATATTTGGATGGGTGTTGGGGGTGTTTCATTTCTTATAGCTCTTTATATGCTTGGAGTTCTATGATTATTTTTAGAATATTTTTAGTTTCTGCTGGCTTATTCCTTTTGGTAATTGGTGCAGTTACTGTTTTTGGACCGAATGTTAATAATATCTTCATTCCTTTTATTGTAGAGGGTGCTGACCAATCAATTTTAGTTAGAACATATGCTGGATTTATTATGTGCTGTGGATACCTAACTGTGAGGTTTGTATATTCTTCGTCAAAAGTCCAGATAGGAACTATTTTGCTTTACATCATGTCAACAATGATGATCGCAAAAGTATTTGGTTTTATTTATGAAGGCTTTACCAACTACTCTGTAACATCATTTTTCATTGGTTTTGCTCTTTGTATTTCTCTATACGCAATTCAAAAAAGTAGAAAGAATCAAATTTCTTACGATTTATAAAATTTAATCTTTCCTTTCATAAGTATTAATCTATATAATTCATTTCTCTGGGGATGTGGTGGAACTGGTAGACACGCTAGGTTTAGAACCTAGTGCCGCAAGGCGTGGGGGTTCGATCCCCTCCATCCCTACCAATTTGAATGTTTAAACCTTATGGGTAAAGTATTCTTATCAGTCAAAAACTTAATATTTAGTACTTAAAAGCGAAGTTTCAAGCGGAATATCGCTCGTATTAAAGTTTACAAAATCAATATTCTATATATACTTAGATGGAAATGAACAACTTAAAAATACAAGAAAGACGGGTGCCACCAAAATAGCTGGGTCTGTCTACTTGTAAATTAGACCCAGCCATATGCTGGGTTTTTTTTTGCTAAAAATATTAATTATGAAAAATTTTATCTCTACATCAGATTGGTCTAAGGACGAATTACAAGATATCTTGGATTATGCCAAAGATCTAAAAGACAATAAGTTTCAGGAAACACTGAAGAATAAGTCTGTTGCTTTACTATTCTTTAATCCATCAATGAGAACTAGAACTAGTTTTGAAATTGGTATTCAGGAGTTAGGTGGTTATGCTGTAGTCCTTCATCCAGGCAAAGATGCCTGGCCAATAGAGTTTAAATTAAACTCTGTAATGGATTCAGAGTCAGAAGAGCATATTATTGAAGTAGCTGGAGTCTTGTCAGAGTACTGTGATCTTATAGCAGTTAGAGCGTTTCCTAAATTTACAAACCTTGATGAAGACTTATCAGACAATGTAATTAATAGCTTTTCAAAATATGCCTCTGTACCAGTGGTTAATATGGAGACAATAACCCATCCGTGCCAAGAACTAGCTCACATACTAACTCTTCAGGAGCAATTAGGAGACCTCTCAGGCAAAGATTACTTACTAACTTGGACATATCATCCAAAGCCACTAAACACAGCAGTAGCAAACTCTTCATTGATGATAGCTAGTAAATTTGGAATGAATGTAAAATTATTATGCCCATCAGATGACTATATTCTGCATAGCAACTATACCTCTCAGGCAGAATCTAACTGCAAAGCAAATGGAACCTCTTTCACAATTACTCATGATATTGAGGAGGGCTATTCAGACGCGCATGTCGTTTATGCAAAAAGTTGGGGATCACTTAATTACTATGGAAATCCAGAGCCAGAGAAACTAATTAGAGACCAGTATAAACATTTCATAGTTGATGAAAATAAAATGTCTATGACTGATAACGCAATATTCAGTCATTGCCTGCCACTAAGAAGAAATATAAAAGCTACTGACGCCGTCATGGATTCTAAGTATTGTGTCGCAGTTCAAGAGGCTGGAAATAGAATGCATGTTCAGAAATCATTATTAACTACATTATTAAAGGATAAATAAAATGAAAAAAATTGTTTTAGCATTTTCTGGAGGGTTAGATACAAGTTTTTGTGTACCTTATCTTATGGAGCAGGGCTTTGAAGTTCATACAATATTTGTAAATACTGGCGGAACATCTAAGAAGGAGGAGGATAAGATTACTAATAGAGCTAATGAGCTAGGCGCGAAGAAGCATATTAATGTAAATATAGATTCCTCTTTATGGAAAGAGATCATTAAGCCATTAGTCTGGTCAGGAGCCTTGTATCAAGACAAGTATCCAGCTCTTTGTTCAGACAGGTACTTAATTGTAAAAGAGGCGATTAAGTTATGTAAAAAATTAAATACAAAGTATATCTCTCATGGATGCACTGGAATGGGTAATGATCAGGTCAGGTTTGATTTATCTATTCAGGCTTTTGGAAAATATAAAACTGTTACTCCTATTAGAGAAATTCAAAATAAAGTCTCTGATGTTAGGGGTTATGAAAAAGAATATCTTCAAGATAGAGGCTTTAAAGTCTCCTCTCTGCATTCAACATATAGTGTTAATGAAAACCTAATGGGAGCAACCGTTTCTGGCTCAGAAATTGATGAGTGGAAAGAGCCTTCGTCTGACAGTTATATTCTTTGCAATACACCAGATAAGTACCCTCAAAATACTAAAAAGATTACTATTGAATTCAAGAAAGGTGAGGCAAAAAAACTTAATGGTAAGTTAATTAATGGGCCAGAAATTCTTAGAACATTGAATTCACTGGGCGGTAAATATGGTATTGGAAGAGAGATATTTGCAAGTGATACGATTATTGGTATCAAAGGTAGGTTTTTGTTTGAAGCTCCTGGAATAACAATTCTTCAAAGAGCTCACAGAGCTCTTGAAGAGGCTATTTTTACAGATAAACAAAACTTCTTTAAACCTATAGTGGGTAAAAAATGGGTTGAGCTTGTTTATGGAGGCTTTTACTTTGATCCTCTCACAAGGAATTTAGAAAACTTTTTGGAAGATATCCAGCAACCAGTTAACGGCAAGGTAACTATATTATTATCCGGCGGAAAGGCAGAAGCGGTCGAAGTAGAAGCTAAGAAAATACTTGTTAGTAAAGAGGCTATATATGCTCAATCTGCATCATGGGGAGTAGAGGAGTCTACTGGCTTTATTAAGCTCTTAGGCCAAAGTACTGCTACCTGGACTGATATTAATAAATAATAAAATGAATAAAAGTTTTACCAAAAATACTATTCTTAAGCTTCTAAGCGGGATGAGTAGTGAGAAGGAGATAAGAAAATATTTAGAAAGATTCTCTTCTGACGAATATAGGTTTGCTGTAATAAAAGTTGGTGGAGCAGTTATACAGAGCGATCTAGAAAACCTTGTATCTTCTTTAGCCTTTCTTAACGAAGTAGGTTTAAGGCCAATCATTGTTCATGGCGCAGGTCCAATACTTTCAGAGGAACTAGAGAAGCAGGATATTAAATTCTCCTTTGTAGATGGTCAAAGAGTTACGACTAAAGAGGTTTTAGATGTAGCAGTTTCAATATTCACTAGGGAAAATTTAAGACTTACAGATGCATTGCAAGAGGAGGGAGTCCAAGCAGTCTCCTTGGTTGGTGAAATTTTTGAATGCAGTGTTAAAAATGAATCTCTTGGATATGTTGGAGAGGTGGTTAAAACATTTTCAGATAAAATAAAAGATATTATTCTAAATAATGGAGTTCCTGTTATTGCTCCTGTTGGCAAAACTTCAGATGGTCAAATAGTTAATATTAATGCCGACAAAGCTACTTTGGCTTTGGCTAGTGAAATATCTCCTGATAAGGTAATTTTCTTAAGTGATGTTGGTGGCATATTAGATGCAAACAACAATTTAATTTCTACAATTAATATAAAAGATGACTATGAGAGACTTATGGCTCAGGAATGGCTTCATTCTGGAATGAAGTTAAAACTTCAACAAATCAAGCTACTTTTAGAATCATTACCAAATAATAGTTCTGTCTCTATAACTAAGCCATTGCATCTAAATAGAGAGTTATTTACTGATGCTGGTTATGGAACTTTAGTTAAGGCAGGTCATAAAATTACTCATTCAAACACTCTTGATGATGATGGCATTAATAATCTTACTCACATACTTGAGAGCTCTTTCAGAGGTGATTTGGTTGAGGAATATTTTACAACTGGCAATAAAGATTTCTATGTAAGCTCATGCAATAGAGCGGCAATAGTAATGTCTTATCAACACGATATAGCTTATATGGATAAATTTGCTGTAATTAGCTCTGCTAGAGGCGAAGGTTTGGGAAATGCCATGTGGAATAAGATGACATCAAATCATACTAAAATATTTTGGAGATCAAGATCTAAAAACTCTATAAATAATTTCTACAAAGATGTCTGCGATGGATTCCAAAGAAACGAGGATTGGAATATTTTTTGGGTTGGAATTACTGATACAAATGAATTAACAGCGTGCATAAACTATGCATCAAATCAGCCGGCAACAATTACATATGAAAAATAAATTCAATATCGCTATGATCGGAGGAAGAGGTTATGTTGGCCAAGAAATAATCCAAATCCTTAACGATCATCCATGTTTTGATCTAGTTAAAATTTTTTCAAAATCATCAGCTGGGGATCCAGTAAATGAATATAAAAAATCTAATTTAAGTTATTCTTTCCTTGAAGTTTCAGACATTAATCTTGAAGAAGTGGATATTGTCATAATGGCTCTCCCAAATAATGAATCTTTTAGATATCTTGATATTATTAATCAAAATTATTCAGACATAACGTTAATTGACTTGAGCTCTGATTATAGATTTGATAAAGATTGGCAATATAGACTGCCCGAGATCGCCAGTGAAAAAGCGACTAATAGAATAAGTAACCCAGGTTGTTATGCCACCGCAATGCAGCTTTCAATAAGTCCCTTAGTAGATCTTATTGATGGTTCTGTCAGTTGCATGGGTATATCAGGCTATAGCGGGGCTGGAGCATCACCAAATGATAAAAATAGCCCAGAGAATCTTAAGAATAATATTATTCCTTATTCTCTATCTAATCATATTCATGAAAGTGAAGTTCAGAGACATTGCTATGAGAATTTATCATTCAGTCCTCATGTTGGTAATTTTTTTAGAGGAATATTAATAACATCCCATATTAAGCTGAAAAACTCTTCAGATGAATTAGAGATTTATAGGGTATTTAGTGATTACTATAAGAACAAGCCTTTGGTAAAAATTCAAAAAGATATACCAATGATAAATAAAGTAATTAATACGCATTCTGCTCTTATTGGTGGTTTCTCTCTGGATAACAGTGGCTACAATATAACTATTTGCTGTGTCATCGATAACTTATTAAAAGGTGCTGCTACTCAAGCAATACAAAACTTAAATTCTTCATGTGGCTTAGAGGAATTAACAGGAATAAATAATGACTAAAAAACTATGGAATATAGGTGATAGCAATTCATCTGATGAGATAAATTCATTCTTAGCTGGCGAAGATATAGAGCTTGATAAAGCAATATTTATTTTTGATATTGATGCAACATCCGCCCATATCAAATCTCTCATGTCGATAGGCATTCTCACAAAATCTGAACTTAATAAACTAGAGAAGTCGTTAAAAGATTTAAAAGAAAGGTTTATTAAAGGCTCCTTCAAATTAACTAATAAGTATGAAGATTGTCATTCTGCTATTGAGTTCTTTTTAACTAAAGAATTAGGCGATCTTGGAAAAAAAGTTCACACCGGCAGAAGTAGAAATGATCAAGTAATGGTTGCTATGAGACTTTATGCAAAAGCAAATTTAGTTGATTTTAAGAAAATTAATAAAAAGATTGCTAGAACTTTTTTATCTTCAGCTAAAAAATATGAAAATATTCCAATGCCTGGCTATACGCATCTTCAAAGAGCAATGCCTTCCTCATGGGGTCTATGGTTTTCATCTTACGCAGAATCATTTATTGATAACGTTGATTTAATTGAAAGTACTATTAACTGGATTGACTCAAACCCACTGGGGGGTGCAGCTGGTTATGGAGTTGGATTACCCCTTAATAGAAAAAAGGTAACTAGAGATTTAGGATTTAAAAGAATTCAATTAAATAGCCTTTACGTTCAAAACAGTAGGGGAAAATATGAAATGCAAATCTTAAGCACCCTCAAGCAGTCAATGCTTGATATAAGAAAATTTTCATGGGATATGAGTTTATTTTTATCTCAAGAATTTGATTTGTTAAATATTGATAGTAAATATTTAACAGGCTCATCAATTATGCCAAACAAAAACAACCCGGACGTAGTTGAAATTTTAAGAGCAAATTATTCTATTCTTGCAGGTCAGGCTGCTGAGCTTGAGAATCTTCTCTCTCTGCCAAGTGGTTACCATAGAGACTTGCAGCTTACGAAGAGAAGTCTAGTTTCAAGTTTTGAAATATGTCAAAAAAGTCTCAATATAGTCCCTGATCTTATTAAAACGATAAAGGTTAACAAAGATAGGTCTAATAGCTTTATTGATGAGGAGATGAAGATGACAGATAAGGTTTATGCACTTGTTGCTAAGGGAACGCCTTTTAGAGATGCCTATAATACGGTAAAGAATACTTCTGATATATCTTTACTTGATAGCTCTGAAACAATGAATTATTCAGAAGGATCTCCAGGTAATTTGAATCTAGGAGCGCTTGAAGAAAGACTCAAGAAGCAAAAGTAGATATTATCAGTTAAGATATACGTGTTTTTTTTAACCTTTAGCACATGATTTTTCCAGTTAGATTTAGGATAGTTTTTATGTCTTTTCTAGCCGTATTTATTTGCTTTATAGATCGTGTAAATATTTCTGTTGCTATTATTCCCATGCAAGCCCAGTTTGGGTGGAGTGAGTCTCAGGTTGGTATTATTCTTGGCTCTTTTTACTTTGGCTATATAATATCGATGACCTTTGGTGGCTTTCTAGCTGATAAGTATGGAGGAAAGATTGTTCTCGCATATGGTCTACTTTTATGGTCATTTTTTACGATAATTACCCCAGCTTTTGCATACAGCGGTTTTTTCTTTTTAATATTAATAAGAATTTTAATGGGGCTTGGAGAGGGTGTTACTTTTCCAGCATGGCACTCAATATATGCTAGATGGATTCCTTTTCAGGAAAGAACTAGAGCAATAGCTATTACAAATAGCGGTATTTCATTTGGCTCAGTTTTTGGCCTCGTGGTTACAGCTATTATTATTGAAGGATATTCTTGGGAATGGGTTTTTTATTCTTTTGGAGCTCTTGGAATAGTGTTATTTTTCTTCTGGCAAAGGGTAGTTACCTCTTATCCAGAAGATCATAAAAGCATTTCTAATGAAGAGCTTGAATATATAAAAGCTGAAGCTCCTACTAATTCTGCAGCACCATCAATTCCATTTTTAGAGGTTATTAAAAACGGGCCTTTTATTGCTATTGTTGTTGCAACTTTTTGTAATAATTGGGCCTTATTTACTTTTCTTTCATACTTGCCAAAATTTATGAGTTCTTCAACAGAAACTGGTGGTCTTGGATTGGAGCTTGGATCTAACTTATTTATTTTACTAATACTTGTACCCAGTGCTGTTTCCGTATTTGCTCTTGTGCTAGGTGGCATTTCTGCAGATATGCTTATTAAAAGAGGCTATAAAACTATTAAAGTTAGAAAGTTTTTTAATAGCTTGGGATTTTTTGGAGCTGCTCTATTTTTATTTCTACTTCCCTTCCAAGACTCAATCTTATTAGTAATAACCTTGCTATGCCTAACTAACATATGTTCAGGGCTCGGCGCAGGGGGTTTTGGAGTTAACCATGCAGATCTTGGTCCAAAATATACTGGTTCTTTATTTGGGATTGCAGGAAGTTTAGGCATGATTGCAGCAGTGTTAAGTCCCATCATTGCAGGTATAATTCTTCAAGCTACCAACTCTTGGACGCTTATATTTCACATATGCAGTGGAATGCTAGTTTTTGGTGGAATTTACTACTTTTTATTTGCGAGTGCTGACAAGCAATTTGACTAAAATGATCGAAGAAATCTTTCCAACTATTTACAATAAAGCCCTTGATATTATTTCAAGAAGAGAACATTCAAAAAAAGAAGTCAGAGACAAGCTTTTAAAAAAGTTTGATGATCTAAGTGTTATTGAAGATGTTATTGAGAAGCTAATAAAAAATTCTCTTTTAAATGATTCTAGGTATGCAGAAATGTATACAAGAGCTAGAAAAAGAAAAGGTTTCGGTCCCAAGCGAATTGGCTACGAGCTTAACTCAAGAGGCGTAAGTGAAACACTTTCATCCATTGCTATTGAAGAGGAGGGCGGCTGGTTAGAGGCAGCAGAAAATGCCTTTAATAAAAAATTTAAAGACGGCATTTCCTTGGACTTTAAAACTAAACTAAAACAAAAGAGTTTCTTACAAAATAGGGGCTTTAGTTTTAAAGAAATTGACTCAATTTTTAGTTAGAGCATGTTATCATTTTCGCTATGTCCTATGAGGTTTTAGCAAGAAAATATCGACCAACAAATTTCAAAGAAGTTGTTGGGCAAGAGCATATTGTTCAAGCTATTTCCAATGGAATCTCGCAAGATAGAATCCATCAAGCATATATTTTTGCCGGAACTAGAGGTGTTGGAAAGACAACGTTAGCTAGAATTTTGGCCAAGTGTCTTAATTGTCAATCTGAAGAAAAACCAACCTCAACACCCTGTGATAAGTGTACTAATTGTGAAGAAATTAGGATAGGAAGGCATCTAGACTTTCTAGAAGTGGACGCTGCATCGAAAACTGGTGTAGATGATATGAGAGACCTGCTTGAAACAGTTCCATATAAGCCTTCTCAAGGTAGATATAAAATATATTTAATAGATGAAGTTCACATGCTTTCTACAAGTAGTTTTAATGCTTTGTTAAAAACTTTAGAAGAACCACCAGCTCATATCATCTTTATCTTTGCTACAACTAATCCTGACAAGATACCTAAGACAGTTCAGTCAAGATGCTTACAGCTTAATTTAAAAACAGTTGGCGGTCCTATACTCTCAGAACATTTGAAAAAAATTATTGATTTAGAATCAATTCCATATGATGAGGAAAGTATAGAGCTTATATGTAATTCAGCAAAAGGTTCTGTTAGAGATGCATTAACTCTTTTAGATCAGGCAATAGCTCATGGCAATGGAGAGCTTAAGTCTGTGGATGTTAAAAAATTATTAGGCACTATAGATGACTCATTGCTAGTTTCTTTAATAAACTCTGTTATTGACGGTGATGGCGAGGGAGCATTCAATCATCTATATAAAATTGAAGAACTCTCACCAGAATATGAAGCAATTTTAAAAAGCATAATATCAATACTTCACAAGACATCATTAGAGCAAGTGCTTCACAATTCCAAGGATTCTTCAATTAAAGATCTGGCTGATAGGGTTGATGAGGAGTTCTGTCAGCTTTTGTATGAAATTGCAGTTAATGCATATTCCAAGTTCCATGTTCATCCAAGTGCAAAAGAATCTCTAGAAATATGTCTTCTAAGAATGCTGGCTTTTAACCCTTTGCATAAAATTGATCAAAGCTCACCTAGAGCTCCTGCAGAAGAAAAAAAAAACTTAAAAACTGAAAGCTTGCCAGTAATTTCGAAAGAAATATTGCAGCCAGAAGTTAAAGTTGTTGAAGATGCCCATGAACCGAAAACTCCTGTTATTGTAAAAGAAATAGAAATAAAGGCTCCCCCTGTAATTAATAGTAAAACTATTAATTCATCTGAGAGCTGGGTCATTTTCTTTGATTCTTTGGATATAAGTGTTTTTGCTAGAAGCTATTTCGGTTATCTTTCTTATAAAAGCTATGAAAATAACATACTTATTTTAGTTGGCTTGGATGAAGAAAATAAAATTCCTGATAATATCTTTTCTGAGTTTAAATTAGCCTGTATGACTGTCTTAGGTGACAGTTTGGATATCAAGGTTGAGCAGGGTAACGCAGATAGCTCGCCCCTAAGTATCAAAGATAACGAAGAGGCTAATAGACAAACAAATGCAGAAGAAAATATTGCTCAAGATACTTCAATTCAAAATTTTCTTAAAAAGTTTGATGGTAGTATCAAAGATGGATCAATAAAGCCAATAACCTAAAAAAATGAATCAAGACTTATTAAACGAACTAATTAATGCCCTAACAATTCTTCCTGGTGTTGGAAAAAAATCTGCACAGAGAATGGCTCTTTATTTGTTAGATAAGAATAAAGATGGGGCAGGCATTCTAGCTAAAACAATGCAAGAAGCCTTGGAGCACATTAGACGTTGTTCACGATGTCGAATGCTCACCTCAACTGAATTATGTAAAACTTGTACCGATACATCTAGAGATAGCTCGAGCGTTTGTATTGTTGAAAGTCCATCAGATGTTCTTGCCATAGAATCTACTGGGGGTTTCAGAGGTAAATATTTTGTTCTTTTGGGAAGGCTTTCACCAATTGAAGGCGTTGGCCCAGAGGACCTTGGTATAGATGATTTTTTGAGCTTATTGGCAATAGAAGATATCCAAGAAGTTATCTTAGCTACAAGCTCAACTGTTGAAGGAGATGCTACTGCTATGTTTATCAGTGATCATATTAAAGATATTAAGGTTTCTAGAATTTCTTATGGTATTCCTATTGGAGGAGAGTTAGAGTATGTCGATGGAAACACCATTGCGCGGGCAATTCAAGGGAGAACAGAAGTAAATGTCGATTAAATCAGATAAGTGGATAACAAAGAAATCTATTGAAGATAAAATGATAGAACCTTTTTCAAAAAATCAGGTAAGACTTGATGAAAATGGTGAAAAGTTGATCTCGTATGGAGTATCAAGTTATGGCTATGACGTTAGATGTGCTAACGAGTTTAAGGTTTTTACTAATATTCATTCCGCAATCGTTGATCCTAAGTCTTTTGATGCAAAGAGTTTTGTTGATATTCAATCTGATGTTTGTGTTATCCCTCCAAATTCATTTGCTTTAGCAAGAACGGTTGAGTATTTTAGAATACCAAGGAATGTATTAACTATATGTCTTGGAAAATCTACATATGCAAGATGCGGTATTATTGTTAATGTCACGCCGTTAGAGCCTGAATGGGAAGGCCATGTCACTTTAGAGTTTTCTAACACAACCAATCTTCCTGCAAAGATATACGCAGGTGAAGGGGTTGCTCAAATGTTATTTTTTGAATCTGATGAGCAGTGTGAGGTTAGTTATAAAGATAGAAGTGGGAAGTACCAAGGTCAAACTGGCGTAACTCTACCCAAGACTTAAGATTTCTATTAACTCTAGTTTTTGCTCTCTCTCTTGGCTAATGTCTATAATCTTTAAGAACATATAACCCAGCTTTGGAGCTAAGTAATATATAGTTTCTCTTCCTTCTTTCTCTCTAAACCTCTTTAAAATAATACACTCGTATTCACTATTTCCTACAACACATATTTCAGTGCCAATTACTTTATAGAAATTATCTTCAATTTCTCCATTTCTCATTTCTACGAGCTGTATTGAAAATTCTTTAATTCCTTTAAGTAAATTTAATCTAATTTGAATTTGAGCATTCATTGGATCTAAGGGACTAGCCATAGGGTCTAACTCTACACCCCATGCATTTCTTCCAAGCGAGGTGATTAATTGCTTATTATAATTGTAGTCAATGATCTGATCTCTATTTACAAACTTAGGCTTTATTTTAACTTTGTAGCCTTTAGGGATAACTTGATCATCAGAAACGATAAAGTTCGAGTTAAATTGCATCTTCGCTACCCAATTTTTTGCTTCGAAGCTTAGCTCATATCCTTGATCTAGACTTGTCAGCTTTCTTATGCCATTAAGTGATATTTCAGGTGATTCAAAAGAGTAACGAGCAACATAATCTTTTATTTCAGTCGCACTCATATCTAACGAAATAATAATTAAAAAAATAAACTTATATTTCAAAATATTCATCAATATGAACTCCATTTGTTTTGATGTCATGAAAAATTACCTTTCCAGTATCGAGGATTATCTGATCATCGCAGATAAATTTTATTACTTTAGAAAAAATTTTATGCTCAGTTGCATGAACTCTTTCTATTAACTCATCTAAAGTCTCTGCATCTTTTGTTTTTATTGTAGCTTGAGCTATTAAAGGACCAGCGTCTAATTCATTTGATACATAGTGAATAGAAACTCCATGATGAGAGTCTTTATTTTCTATAACTTTTGAGTGTGTATCTAAACCTGGATACTTCGGAAGTAGAGAGGGGTGAATATTAATAATTTTCCCAAAATAGCTATCAGTAATTTTTGGAGTGAGAATTCTCATAAACCCAGCTAAGACAATTAAATCAGGATTTACTCCTTCTATGTATTTAAATAAATCGTTATCAAAGAGATCTCTTGTCTTATAGTCTTTATGATTTATTACTTTTGTCTCAATACCCTCAGACTTAGCTCTTTCTAGGCCAAATGCATCAGGATTATTGCTTATAACTGAAACTATATTTGCTTTGATATCACCAGTTTTACAATTGTCCATAATGGCTTGAAGATTAGTCCCATTTCCTGATATTAGAAAAACTATTCTCTTCATGGATCTATATAAAAGTAACTAACTTATCAGAGCTTTTTTCCTGAACAGATCCAATTACGAAGCTCTTATATCCTTCCTCAGTGATTTTATCTTGGATTTCTTGGGCACTTTCATGGTCTACAATCAAAACCATGCCGATTCCACAATTAAAAATTCTAAACATATCCGCTTCTTTGATATCGCCGGTATCTTGAAGCCACTTAAATATTTCAGGCATCACCCATGAATCCTTTAGTATCTGAACAGAAAGATTTTCAGGAATAGATCTCGGAATATTTTCTGTTAATCCTCCACCTGTTATGTGCGCCATTCCATGGATTTTAAACTTATCTATTAGATTAATTATTAAAGAGGGATATAGGATCGTTGGCTTTAATGCCATCTCAGTAACTCTATTAAAGTCCATTTCACTTAAGTTAGCATCTTTGATTATTTTTCTTATCAGTGAAAATCCATTTGAATGAGGTCCGCTTGACTCTATGCCAATAAGAACATTACCTGCTGAAATAGTTTTATTATTAATTATTTTATCTTCATCTACACAGCCAACAGAGAAACCAGCTAAATCAAAATTCTTTCCAACATAATGACCAGGCATTTCAGCTGTTTCACCGCCGAGAAGTGCGCAGCCAGATTCAATACAGGCATTAGCTATACTACTTATTATTGTTGAGGCTTCTTTAATCTCTAACTTAGATGAGGCAAAGTAATCTAAAAAGAAAAGGGGTTTGGCACCACAAACTATTAGATCGTTTACACACATAGCTACAAGATCCTGACCAATTCCGTCCAGCATACCTGTCTCTTGTGCAAGAGCTACTTTAGTACCAACTCCATCTGTACAGGCTACTAAAATAGGGTTTTTATATTCCTTATCTAGTCTAAACATTCCAGCAAAACCACCAATATTCCCAAGAACATTCGGTCCATGAGATGCTGAGACATCTTTTTTTATAAGATCAACTAATTCATTACCAGCATTTATATCTACACCGGCTGATTTGTAAGGATCATTGTCTATAATTTCTTTTGTCATTTAGAATACCTATTGTGAGACAAATGCATAACAATTTAATTAAACATTTAACAGTAGTACTTATTATCTTTTCTAATCTCTCCTTTGGGAAGGAATTTAATGAACTTTTTACTATTTATGAGCCTATAGAAAATACCTCGAAGATAGAGCAATCCATTAACAAGTCTTTTAATAATATGGTTTATAGATTAAGTGGTGATGATTCGCCCTCTAATATATGGAAGATAATTAATTCTGGTACATCACGTAAAGATTTAATTATCAGCTATTCTGTTAAAAATATTGATGGCCTAAGTTATCTTCAAGTTAAATTTAATCAAGATATGCTAGTTAGCAAGTTTAAAGAGCTATCAATACCATTTGTTGGTTACTCTAGACCGGTAGTTTTATTTCTTCTCGAGGTTGATTCAGGTTCCGATAAGCCTTATTTCATATCCTCTAATAAAGAAATTCATGATATGGATAAAGCCATAAGAAAAATACTAAATACCCTTTCTACAGAAAGAGGTATTTTTTTAGAGCTTCCAATTTTTGATTTAGAAGATAGTAAAAAAATATCTTCTTTCAACATACTTGCTGATCCTAAAAGCTATATAGCCTCAAAGTACGATTACCATAAATTGGTAAGCATAAAAATTTCCAATCTCGGGTTAAATGACTGGCTCATTTCTGGTGACATGAATGCTAATTTTGAGAGCCCTAATTTTGTTGCTGATTTTGAAGAGAAGTTTAGAACTTTTTTATCTAGACTTATCGATGAAAATTTATCTGAGTTTCAAATCCAAACATCAAATGAATCCTTTGCTTATATTTCTATCAAAGGGATTAATACTCATGAAGACTACCTTGAGCTAAATAAAAAAATGACAATGATTTTAAGCATTCCAAGCTTAGAAATAATAAGTTTTTCTGATAGCACTATTGCTTATAAAGCTTCTACTTATGGATCTATAGATTCAATTTTGAAAGAGATTGAAAGTAATGGTTTTCTTGATATATTAGAAAGTGAAGAGGGCTCTAGTTCCATTAATTTATATTATAAAAAATGAGTAAGTATTTTATTTTTATTCCTAATTTCCTATCCATTTTAAGGATAGCTTTAATTTATCCAATCCTTGATAGTCTTCTTAGCAAGGACTTTATATTGAGCCTTATTTTTTTTGCTATTGCATCTCTTACAGATGCGCTTGATGGTTTTCTTGCTAGGCGCATGAACTGGCAGACAGAATTAGGAAAAATACTTGATCCTGTTGCAGATAAATTGCTTTTAACAGGTACCATTTTTATTTTATGGGTTAGTGACTATATTCCTCTTTATATTTTTATTATTTTCTTTAGTAGAGATGTGGCAATTTTAATTGGGGCGGCAATACAGATGACTCTGATTGAATCTAATGCTCCTCTTCCTAATATTCTGGGAAAGCTCACCACAACGCTTCAGGTTGCCTATATCTTCATTATTATTTTATTTGAGCTCCTCGGAATTAGCATTTCCTTGGTTGTGTTAGATGTATCAATTGTTGCAGTCACTTTAATGAGCCTTATAGTTTATGCATACGATTGGTATTTCGATATTAAGGCCTACCATAATGAATAAGCCCAAGCAGCTAACATTTCCTTGGAATAAGACTTATAAATCCTCTTTTGATAACTTTTATGTAGACCCTTCGAATAATGAGCTTATTTCTGTTATTGCTGATTTATCTCAATTAGACGATATCTTTATATACGGAAATAAGAACGCAGGTAAAACATATTTACTTCAATCATTATGCAATGCATATAGCAGCGAGGGTAAGTCCTCGTTATATATCCCATGTAAAGATGTTATTAAATATGGCGTTGGCATATTGGACTCTATTGAGACAATGGATTTGGTGTGCTTAGATGGCCTTGAAAATATTATTTCAGATAGCGAATGGGAGAAGGGCATTTTTAATTTAATCAATAACTCGTTGCACTCTGAATGTAGGTTGGTTTTTTCAGCATCGCTGAAAACAGGCTCTTTAGGCTTTTCTTTGCCTGATTTAGAATCGAGATTAAGAAAACTTAACAGTTATGAATTACTTCCTATAAATCAGGATAATTTATTAGAAGCTATAAAATTCATAGCAAACCTAAGGTCTATAGATTTGGGAGATAAAGAAGCTCAATATCTTCTGACCTATACAAAACGAAATATTTCAGACTTGGTGGTAATCCTTGAGAGCCTAGATCAGCTCTCAATGGAAATGAAACGCAGGATTACCATACCTTTAATCAAAGAGTGTCTTTAGATCTCACAATCAAAACAATAGACTAGAACATTCTTTTTATTTGGATCTATAATTTTAAAATGCTTATCTAAAGTTGAATTCAATAACTTTAGTCTTGGATCTACATTAATATCAATGCTTACATTTTCTAGTATCTGGGAAATGAAAACATCTAATGGTTCCATAGCTTTCTTATAAGTCTTGATAGTGAAATCTTCTAGATTTGCTTTCGAAGCCGCAGAATCAATTGCGTCATCAAGATCACCAATGTAATCAACCAAGCCTAGCTCCACAGCTTTATAGCCTGCCCATATTCTGCCACCAGCAATAGGAAGAACCTCTTCATAAGACATGCCTCTATTATTTGCTACCTTGGAAACAAACTTGAAGTAGGTATTATCAATGTTAGCTTGTATTGCTTTGGTAATGTATTCAGGCATTGCCTCTCTTGCATCCCATTCAGCTGCCTTGGTAGAGCTTATGCCATCTACTTTTATGCCGGCGAAGTCATAAAGACCATCCATCGTTGGTATTATTCCATAAACACCAATTGAACCTGTCAATGTATCTTCTTCAGCCCATATCTCATCTGAATTAGTTGTAACCCAAACACCGCCAGAAGCTGCAACATCTCCCATAGACGAAACAATAGGTCTTCCAGTATCTTTAAACTCATTAAGAGCATTAGTAATTAACTCACTTGCCCATACATCTCCACCGGGACTATTAACCCTAAGCACCATTGCTTTAACTGATTTATCTTGAGTAGCACTTTGTATGTTTTCAACAATAGTATCTGACCCAGCTACCCCGTATGCAGCCTCACCGGTCATTATTGCGCCTTCTATATTGATAATGGCAATATTGTTTTTTGAAGAGCTTTCTTTTTCTTCAATTGTCGATAGGTAGTCGTATATAGAGATACTGTCTGGGAAAGCATATTTATCATTTTCTTTGTTTGGATATTGTTCAAACATCCAAGCTCTGATGCCTTCTCTAGTTACAACCATATCAACCAACCCAAGCTCAAGAGCTGTTAGAGCTGGTTCAGGCTGCTTAGCCATCATCGCATATGCATTATCACCGTAATTTTGAATAGTTCCTGCTGGAAGATCTCTGCCTTCTTCCATCATTCCAGTCATCTTTGACCACATAGGGCTAGCAAACTCGTTCCATGTTAGTTTGTCATTTTCAGACATTGAATCTCTTGTATAAGGCTCTGGGCCAGATTTGAAATCACCAGCTGTAAATATGTTGTAGTTAAGTTTTACGTTTTTATAGAAATCTTTGTAATATTCTCTTTTTCTGGAAAAGCCAAAAGCTTCGACCACGCCGTACTCGTTAATCAAAATATCATTCGCTTGAGAGCTTATTAGATAAGATGAATTTCCATATGATTCAGAGTATGCAATTACTCTTTTCCCACTATCTTTTACATTCTTTACTGCTTCAGCTAATTTAAACGATGAAGCCCAATACATGCCCAGTTCAGATACATTCACATATACAGCAGCTAGATCATCATCTGTAGCAGCATTATTGAGTACGTCTAGTAAATCCTGTAATTCATATTGTTGCGCAGTGCTCCCACCACCTAAAATAGTATTTAAATCAATTGATCCGCTTCCTAGAACCTCTGAATCAACAACAACACCTACTGGTTTAAACCACAATATTTTATCTTTTGTTTCAATTTCATCAGAACCACCAAATGCAGAACCAATACCACCTAAAATTGAGAAAGTAAGAACAACTAATACAAGAGCAGTAGCTCCATTGACTATGATTTTTCTTGCGAGACTAAGAAAGCTATCAGCCTTGCCCCATATTGATTTTTTTTCACTCATTCTATTTACTCCGTATTAAATGTAACGACAAACTATCACATCGATATAGTGAAGTAAAGGTTACATTATTAATTTATTCTGATGATAAAATAATAATAGATTATGAATAAGGTTATGTAAAGTAAACTTTACATATATTTTCTTATAGTCTTGGGCCCGAACATACAATGTATGAAAAAGAATACAACCAGAATTAATTCAATTAAGTCATAAGGATAGATATCAACCCCAAATACCCTTAATGACGAAGACATAAAGTATATAAGTAATATAAAACAAAACCCTTGATAGGCTTTAATTGAAAGAGATCTTGCTTGGAAGTAAAAAAATACAAAAGGTAAAGACCAGATAATAAAAAATGTACTGGTAATTCTTAGATCAAGAACAGTTAAAAGCTTTATCAGGATTAAAGAAAATATAAATAAATTAGTTAGCGCTTTATATTTTTTAAGGCTAAGCATTTAATTTTTTAATTAATTTAGCCAATATAGATCCCGTTTTCATTGCGATAATATGTTCGTCTGGGGTCAGTTTATTACTATCATTAAAGCTTTCGACATGCGAGGGACCGTAAGGAGTTCCTCCTGCATTAGAGCTACTTAACTCTTTAATAGAGTAGGGCGAGCCGTGAATTATCATTCCATGGTGAAGCATGTAAGTTATTAAATTAAACAAAGTTACTTCTTGTCCTCCATGCATTGATCCTGTGGATGTAAAAGCTATCCCAGGTTTACCTTCAAGTGTATTAGAGGCCCATAAATCACCAGTTGAATCTAGAAAATATTTTAGAGGTGATGCCATTGAGCCAAATCTTGTTGGAGAGCCTATGGCCAGTCCGCTGCAATGAATTAAATCATCTTTTGTACAATATATTTCGCCTTTTTCTGGAATTAGCTCTTCAGTTTGCTCAGTTACTGCCGATACTTTAGGTACAGTTCTAATTCTAATTTCAACACCTTCATTCTCGGCTCCCTCAGCAATTGAGTGAGCTATATTTCTAACAGACCCTCCAGCGGAGTAAAAAAGTATTAAGAGGTATTTATTTTCCATATTTTTAGCCTATGATATCTTCCATGATTAAGAAAATTATACCCTTGTTATGTATATTCCTATTATTTGGATGCCAAAAAAATGATGTAGAAGTCTTTAATGGCTCTAATACATCTATTGAAAAAATGAAAGGAAGTTGGGTCGTTGTAAACTATTGGGCTGACTGGTGCGCACCTTGTATAAAGGAAATACCAGAATTAATTGAATTCTCTAAAGAAAACCCAGAAGTTCGAGTATTTGCATTTAATTTTGATGAATTAGACGAGACTGACCTTGCGCCTGTAGCAAGAAAATTTAATTTAGAAATACCATCTCTTATATCTCATCCCAGGGATATATGGGGTATACAAACACCACCAGCTGTTCCTGCAACATTTTTTATTAATCCTAACGGTGTTTTAGAAAAATCTTTTTTTAGACCTCAAACAAAAGATGATTTAAATAACATCCTTGTAGCTTTGCAAAATACCTTGTAGGTAATCTTTCTTTAACAGTGATTCAGGATTAATCCTGATCTTGTTTAAATACACAGTCCAGTGAAGGTGAGGGCCTGTTACACGCCCAGTAGAACCAACTGCACCTATGCTTTGATCTTTCTCGACATAATCCCCAGCTTCCAGGTATATTTCAGACATGTGGCTGTAAGAAGATATAAGGCCATAGCCATGATCAATTATTAAATAGTTCCCTGAATAAAAGAAGTTACCAGTGAGAATAACCTTGCCCTTCGATGGGGCTTGAATGGGAGTGCCTTCGCTTGCTGCTATATCGAGTGAAAGATGAGGAGATCTAGGAGTATTATTTATAAACCTTTTCTTTCCATACCTGCTTGAAATAATTCCATCTGGTATAGGTGAGCTAAAGTCCATATTTGGTTTAAAGTCTGTTGAGTAAGAATTGACTGCATTTCTAATTTGCATTGCCTCCTTATAGGCTCTATCTGCATCTTCTTTACTTAAATCAACTTTAGATAAATCTTCTATTGTTATTCTAGATTCTCCAAAGTCTTTCTTTATTATATTTATATCTATCCCATCAAACTGTTTAGATTCATTAGAGGCAGAATAGGGGATAGCAAATAAAATATAATTTTGATCTTTAAAATTAATTTCTAAAAACCTCTGATCTAACTTGGATATAGCCCCATGACCTTCTACTGCAATTACTTCCCCAGGCACGCCGCTTAAAGCTGATTGACAGAAGTTTGCGTATAAAAGAAGCGAGAAGAAAGAATAAAATGCTTTATTCATCTATTTTATTTACTTCAACCTGAACAAAACCTTTGCTTAACCTCGCGGATAGGATCTCGCCTAAGCCTACCTCTTTACTTGATTTAACTGCTACGCCAGATTTATTTTGAATTATTGAATAACCTCTGTCTAGAATTGACAAGGGATTAAGTATTGAAAGATTTTTATTATATTCAGCCAACTGCGAGCGATTAAATGATATTTTCATTTTTATATTTTTATTTAAATTTGAATCTATGTTCAATATTTTATTATTAAGCTCTTTTAAAAATGATCTGGGACTTTTTTGAAGAAGTCTTGATGAGAGAAGTTTGATCGATTGATTTTTTATTGCATAGTTTAGAGATATCTTTTGATTTAACCTCAATTCAAAATTATCTAGCTTTTGACTTTGTTCTCTTAAAATCATTAATGGATTCTTAATACTTGATTTCAATGCACTAACGAATTGATTTTTACTCTTAAGCACCTGTTCTATAGATTTAACAAGAGATAAATTTAGATCAGTTAGCCTATCTCTTATTTTAAAATTAAATTCTGAAACTAACTCAGCAGAAGCTGTTGGTGTGGGAGCTCGCATGTCCGACACAAAATCACAAATTGTAAAATCTATTTCATGTCCAACTCCTGATATTGTTGGAATAGGATACGCGGCAATTTCTCTAGCTAAATCCTCGTTGTTAAAACACCATAGATCCTCAATAGAACCTCCACCCCTTGCTAGAATTACAACATCTATTTTGTTATCAGGATTTTTTTCATTAAATATGATGATCCTACTAAGAGCTTTAATTATGCTGTTTGGAGCATTATCTCCTTGAACTACTGAGGCGCTTAAGCTCACCTGAGCAGATGGAGCTCTTCTTTGAATAGTGCTTAAAATATCTTGTAAAGCAGCTGTTGATTCTGAGGTAATAACTCCTATATGTTTGGGAGATCTTGGAATATCTCTTTTGGTATTTAGATCAAATAACCCCTCTTTATCAAGTTTATTTTTTAAGGTTTCAAATTGCTGCATTAGGTTACCAGAACCAGCTTGCTCAATTGATTTAACCATCAGCTGATATCTTCCGGTTGCAGGATAAAGACTAACTTGACCTTTAAGAATGCACTGATCTCCATTTTCAGGTGAAAAATTAAGTCTCGATGCTTGTGAACGCCACATTGCACATCCGATAGCCCCATCTTCATCTTTTAATGTGAAGTATATATGGCCAGAACTGGGCCTAGACATGTTGGATATCTCACCTACAACAGCAATATTATTAAAGGTGTTCTCTAGTAGATACTTAGCTGATCTATTGAGCTCCCCAACAGAGATAATTTCTTTATCTTGCTCTACAATGTCTTCTTTCATATACAAAGTATAACTTCATGATTGAGAATTTTCAGCGTTCACATTATTTTATTATGTTAGCAGCAGGTGCAATGCTTATTGGTTTTGCTCCAATATTTGTTAAATGGAGTGAACTATCCTCTTCCGGAATACTTTTTTATAGAATGTTTCTCACATTGCCCTTTCTTTTAATCTTCAATCTAGTTAAAAATAAAACTATTTTTTTTAGAGTTAAAAGTAAAAAAACTATCTTCTATTCAGCAATTGCATCTTTAGCATTTACGACTGATCTACTTCTTTGGCACTACAGCATGAATATAACATCGGTATCGAATGCAACAATAATTGTTAATTCAGCTCCAATTTTTGTTGCTATCTTATCTTTTATAATCTTTAAGGACGTCCCAAATAAGGGCTTTGTTTTATCATTTTTTATAACTTATTTGGGCATTACTGGCTTAATAATGTTTTCTAATAACTATGCTAATGGAAAGGTTCTGGGAGATATTTTATGCCTCGTTGCTGCCTTATTCTACGGAACTTACTTATTAATCATATCTAGGCTTGGCAAAGAAACTGCTTTAAATATTATTTTCTATACAACTTTCTTTTGTTGTATTTT
Organism: uncultured Gammaproteobacteria bacterium; assembly: GCA_913050015.1. GTDB lineage: Bacteria > Pseudomonadota > Gammaproteobacteria > Magnimaribacterales > D2472 > SCGC-AAA076-P13. The sequence continues at coordinate 16,767 of CAJXAZ010000003.1, read as the reverse complement.
CTCAATTATTCCAACTTTTATAGAGGGGGGAGTAAAAGTTCCAACCTCGACTATAGAATGGGGCAACATGATACTGTTAGCTTTTTTATGTCAGTTTGGAGGGCAGTTCTTAATAACTATTGGTATAGCTAACATCTCGGCATCTAATGGATCTATTGGTTTGCTGATGCAGCCCTTAACCGCAACTATACTTGCTTCTTTTATTTTCCAAGAATTCTTAAATATTACACAATTACTATTTGTGGGGATATCTTTCTTCGGTATATATTTAGCAAGGATTAATCTTTCAAAAAAATAAAGTTTGAAGTAAAAAAGTCGTATTATTTTTATAAATAAAATAGTATTATTAGCCACCTTAATCATTGGTAGTTATAAAATATAACTTTTTTGATTGATAAAATGGGTGATTAGCTCAGTTTGGTAGAGCATCTCGTTTACACCGAGAGGGTCGGCAGTTCGAACCTGTCATCACCCACCATTTTTTTGGGTTGCACTTTTATCTAAAATAGATATTATTCCACCCAACAGTTTAGTGGTCTGGTAGTTAAACGGTTATAATTCCGCCCTGTCACGGCGGTGTTCGGGGTTCGATTCCCCGTCAGACCGCCACTTAATTATGAATATAGTTACATTAATACTCCTAATACTATGCTACTCATTGGTTTTGGGGATAATATTTGCTCAAGTTCTTCTTACGGCTCCAGTAGTTTTTAAAGTACTTGATGATCAGAATGCATCTAACTTCTTAAGAAGAATCTTTCCAAGATACTATTTATTATTATTTTTAATTACCCTAATAGCCTTATTGATTTCATATCTCTTCTTTTCAACAATTGATATTTATATTGCGTTAATAGCCGTTTCCTTCTCTTTTCTTGGTTATATAATTATTCCACTAACAAATATTGCCAAAGACAGGGGTTGGGATAGTCTGTTTAAAGGACTACACAGCCTTAGTGTTCTTAATACTGTGATTATATTCTTAGCATCAATAGTTGAGATAGTTAGAGTAATTAATCAATAAATATAGGTCTAGACCTTGAATTTCAAACATTAGATACTACAAATAACCTAACATAGGGGTATAAACATGGCTAAATCAAAAACTAAAGTATTTCAAACGGAAACTAAACAGCTTCTAAAGCTGATGATTCACTCTTTATATTCCAATAAAGAAATATTTGTTAGGGAACTTGTTTCTAACGCTTCAGATGCTATAGATAAATTAAGATTCAAGGCTGTGGAAGACAAGACATTATCTATTTTCAACAAAGATCTCAAGATAGATGTAAAAGTTATTAAAGAAGAAAATAAAATTATTATTTCTGACAATGGAATTGGAATGTCAGAAGCTGAAGTCATTGAAAATATTGGAACTATAGCTAGATCAGGAACTGCTTCATTTTTAGGAAATATCACTGGCGATGATAAAAAAGATTCAAACTTGATAGGTCAATTCGGAGTTGGTTTTTATTCAGCATTTATGGTGGCAGATAAAGTTCAGGTAATTACTAAATCAGTCTTTGAGAATTCAGATACCGCTACCCTTTGGGAAAGTGACGGAGAAGAAAAATATAAATTACAGCAAGTAACTAAAGAATCAAACGGTACTGACATAATTATCTTTTTAAATGAAGAGAATAAAGAATTTGCAGATGAGGGTAGGGTTAGATATTTACTAGAAAAGTATTCTCAATATATTAATTTTCCACTTAATCTAATTTCAGAATCTGATGAAACTCATAGAATAAATGATGCAGAGGCGCTATGGCTAAAGCCTAAAAGATCTATAAAAGAAGAGGAATATAAAGAGTTTTATAAATTTATGAGCTTCGATCAAGCAGATCCATTGCTGTGGGCTCATAACAAGGTTGAAGGAAAAAATGAATATACTAATTTATTATATATCCCTTCTAAGCCGCCTTTTGACTTATGGAATAGAGAGTCTCCAAGAGGAATAAAGCTATATATCCAAAGAGTCTTTATTATGGATGATGCATCTAATTTCCTCCCTTTATATTTAAGATTTGTTAGAGGTATTATTGATACTGGTGACTTACCTTTAAACGTTTCTAGAGAAATTCTTCAAGAGCATCCTCTTGTGGACACAATTAAGAAAGGCGTAACTAAAAAAATATTAGAATCCTTGAAGTCCTTGAAAGATAAATCATTAGATAAATATAAAGAATTTTGGCTAGAGTATGGCTTAGTTTTAAAGGAAGGCCCGGCTGAAGATCTTGAAAATAAAGAGCTAATTTCTAGCTTATTGCTTTTCTCTACATCTCAAAATGATTCTAATGATGCAGATCAAACTCTAGACGATTATTTAGGCAGAATGAATGATGATCAAGACAAAATATATTACTGTGTTGCAGATACCTATGAGGCAGCTGCCAACTCCCCCCATATTGAGGGATTGAAATCTAAAGGAACAGAGGTACTTTTATTAACTGACAGAATTGATGAGTGGTTAATGGCTGGTCTTAATGAATATAAAGGGAAACAGCTGGTCAATGCAGCAAAAGAAAGTGCTGACAATGATGATGCTGATAAAAAGGTTTCAGAAGCAGATCAAGGTCTTGTTGAGAAAATAAAAAAACATCTAGATGATAAGGTTTCTGATGTTTTAGTTAGCTCAAGACTTACAGATTCAGCAACATGCCTGATTCTTCCTCAAAACGAACCGGGAGCTCAGTTAAGAAAAATTCTTGAAGCATCTGGTCAAACTCTAGGGTCATCACATCCTATTTTTGAAATTAATATTAAACATAAGCTTCTTAAAAAATTAAAAGACTTAAAAGGAAAGCAATTCAACTCGTTTGTAGACTTTTTGTATGATTACGCAGTTATTGCAGAGGGCGGTTCACCTAAAGATCCATCTAAGTACCTCAGGCAACTTGATAAATATTTATCATAATCATGAACACTAATACTAAGGTTGTTGTATTGGGGGGAGGTAGCTTTGGTACCGTCCTTGCTAACATTGCAGCTTCAAATGGATATAAGGTATCTTTGTGGGTAAGGGACTCTGAGCAGGCTCTTAGAATTAACTCTGAAGGTGCTAATTCTACTTACCATCCAGAATTGCAATTATCTCCAAATATACTGGCCTCTGAAAAGTTAGACGAAGTTATGAAGGGCTCATCATTAGTATTTATAGCTACTCCAAGTGTAATTTTTGAAACAATAATGGAGCGAATAAATCCAATGATCGAAGAAGGCTCTCATATTATCTCTTGTACTAAAGGTATCAAATTAAATCCATTTAGGTCTATGTCAGACATCATCTCTATGAACATAGATTCTAAGAAGAATCAGGTTGGCGTTCTAAGCGGCCCAAACCTTGCAAGAGAAATAGCTGAAAAAAAAGTAGCAGGAACTGTTATTGCTAGCTCAAGTAACGTCTTGCTTGAACAGGTTAAAGAGGTTTTGTCATCAGATACATTTAAGGTTTATTCAAGTAATGATATTCAAGGTGTGGAGCTTGCCGGGGCTTTAAAGAATATCTATGCAATTATATGCGGCATGGCTGATTCATTAGATGTTGGTGAAAATGCGGTTGGTTTAATTTTAACAAGAAGCATGGCAGAAATGAGTAGATTTGCAGTGGCTAAAGGAGCAAACCCCATTACGTTTCTTGGACTTTCTGGAATGGGAGACTTGGTAGCAACTTGCTCATCAGGTTTATCAAGAAATTATCAGCTAGGATCAAACTTAGGAAGAGGAATGAGCCTTCAAGAAGCTAAAGACAAAGTTGGTCAAGTAGCAGAGGGTATTAGAACCCTGGACGTTATAAAAGAGGAGTCAAAAAAGCTGGGAATCAAGATGCCACTTGTTGATTCTTTACACAATATCATTTACCAAAAACATCCACCAAAAACATTAATTGATGATCTTGTTAATAATCCTCATGAAGTTGATGTAGAATTTACATATTAGGAAGAAATACTATGGAACATATCGATAAAGATGAAATTTTAAAAACCAGTAAATGGATAAGATTTATATTCATGCTTGGTTATGCTTTTGCAATTAATTTTGCCTTATCCATATCCATTGGCCTTTCCTTTATTCAGTTCCTTTTCTTTTTATTTACTTCGAAAACAAATGAGTCAATAGGAAACTTCAATGCTTATATAATTGAATTTTTTCATGACACATTAGCATTTTTGTTATTTGAGACAGACGATAAGCCTTTCCCTTTTAAGCCAAATCATTCAGATGAAGTGGTGGAAGAAGAAGAGGGTGAGATCGTGGAAGCCGAGATAGACCTAGTGGAAGATCTTGTTACTGAAGAAGATACTAAAGAATAAACTTATTTATTGATTAGTTTCTTTGCAGATTTCATAGTGTGCAATATCAATGTATTTATAGTCATTGGCCCGACGCCTCCTGGAACTGGCGTATAGGCAGAAGAAATATTATCCATTTCCGATAAATCAATATCTCCGCATTTCTCAGGATGAAACCCAGCATCGATTACTATGGCGCCTTCTTTAATCCATTCAGTTTTTATAAACTCAGGTATTCCAACAGCACCTACAATTACATCAGCTTGCTTAATAATAGAATCAATATTTTGAGTTCTTGAATGACAAATAGTAACAGTGGCATTTAAGTTCAATAACATCATCGCCATAGGCTTTCCTAAAATAGGGCTTCTTCCTACTACAACTGCATGTTTGCCTTCTACATCCAACTCATAATGTTCTATTAATCTAACAATTCCTGCAGGCGTGCATGATCCATAAGCATCTATACCCATAGACATGTTTCCAAAACCTAGGCAAGTTACACCATCGACATCTTTTTCTATATCTATTGCATCAAAGCATTTTCTTTCATCTATGTGAGACGGTGTTGGATGTTGCAGAAGGATTCCATGAACATTAACATCTGAATTTAAGTCATTGATTGTTTTTAATAGCTCTTCGGTTGTTGTTGATTCTGGAAGTTCGAGAGCTATTGACTCCATGCCAACTCTTTTACATGTATTCCTCTTCATTTTTACATATGTTTCTGAAGCAGGGTCATGACCAACTAATATTGTGGCTAGTGTTGGAGTAATACCAGCTGAAACTAGCTCAGAAACCTCTTTCTTAATGAATTCTTCTGAAAGAGTTGCTAATTTTTTACCATCTAATATTTTTGCTGTCATAAGATTATTATCTCATTAATCAATATTAATTAATATTTATTCATATGATCATTGCTTATTTTTTATATAAACTTTAATATTTGCACCCTCGGGGTATAGCGCAGTCTGGTAGCGCACTCGCTTTGGGAGCGAGTGGTCGTAGGTTCGAATCCTACTACCCCGACCAGCGCCTGTAGCTCAGTTGGATAGAGCAACGGATTTCTAATCCGTGGGTCAGGAGTTCGAATCTCTTCAGGCGCGCCATTTTCTTATATAATATCCCTCCATGTACTCAGTAGCCGCACTTTATAAATTTTCAGTGATCGAAAATCCTAAGACTCTTCAAGTTGAATTACGTAAACAGTTAAAAAATAATTTAATTACTGGAACTATTTTAGTAGGCGAGGAAGGGCTAAATGGAACCATTGCTGGAGACCAAGCTAATCTAAAACTAGCTTTAAAATATATCAAAAGCATTCATGGATTTTCTGATCTAGATATTAAATATTCAGAATCTAAGGAAAATCCATTTGCTAGGCTCAAGATAAAATTAAAGAAAGAGATTGTAACTATTGGTGATGAGTCCATTGATCCAAATGACATCGTTGGTCAGTATGTTGATCCTGAAAATTGGAATGATTTAATATCTGATGAAAATACTATTCTTATAGATACTAGAAATGATTATGAGTATTCCATTGGAACCTTTAAAAATTCAATAAATCCAAATACTGTTAAATTTAGAGAATTTCCTGAGTGGGTCAAAAAACAAAATTTTTCAAAAGAAGATAAAGAAACAAAAAAAGTTGCTATGTTTTGTACTGGAGGAATACGTTGTGAAAAAGCATCCTCTTTTATGAAGAAGGATGGATTCAATAATGTTAACCATCTTAAAGGAGGAATACTAAAGTACTTTGAAGTTGTAGACGAGAAAGATTCCTTATGGAGTGGAGAGTGTTTTGTTTTTGATGATAGAGTATCTGTTAGGCATGATTTATCAGTAGGTACCTTCGATATGTGTCATGGATGCAGAATGCCAATAACCGAAGAAGACAAGAAATCTGTAAGTTATATAAAAGGCGTGGCTTGTCATAAGTGCTTTAATGAAAAGACTGAGGAGCAAAAGGCTAGATATATGAGCAGACAAAAACAGATTGAAATAGCAAGAGGAAGAAATCAAAAACATATTGGGCCAAAAGATCTGGCTAAAAAATAATTCATAATTATGCATATTTTGTATTCATTCAAAAGATGTCCCTACGCAATGAGAGCTAGAATGGCACTCTGCTTAACGGATATTCAATGCGAGCTAAGAGAGGTAAGTTTAAAGAATAAACCTTCAGCAATGCTAGATACATCTCCTAAGGGCACTGTTCCAGTCTTACTTTTAGATAATGGTAATGTTATTGATGAAAGTCTTGATGTTATTAATTGGGCCTTGAAACAACATAATGTATTCGATGCTAACTTGCTGGACCATCAAGAAATATTTACTGATAAAACTATAGAATTGTTTGACGGAGATTTTAAATTCAATCTTGATCGGTACAAGTACTCAACTAGATATCATGACGTAAATGAACAAATTCACAGAGAGTCCTGTTTACAGATATTAAAAGAGCTTGATAAATTTTTTGTCGGGCCGACTTGGTTTTTTGGAGATGATATAAATAAGCTTGATATCTCCATCCTTCCATTTATTAGGCAGTTTAGATTAGCTAATAGTGAATGGTTTGATGCTCAAGAAGATATTAAAAATATTAAATACTGGCTAAATACCTTCTTAGAAAGTGATCTTTTAAAAAATATAATGACTTCATACAAGCCATGGAAAGAGCTAGATGATCCCTTATATTTTCCTAAAGACCTATAAAGTCATACGACAAGGCAATCTTCTCAATAGCTACTTTGTAAGCTGCTGTTCTGAAATCAGGTATTTTATTATTTTCCATGTAAGCCTTTTTTACTTCTTGGAATCCGTCAATCATCATGTCATCAAGCCCTGATCTAATAAGATCAATTTCTTCAATCCCGTCAATAAAATTTCTTTTATATTTTTCTGGCATTGATTTTCCTGTCATAGACTCAATTGCTTCGATTAGCGTTGTGTACCTTAGAGCATTCTCTCTCTTTTCAAGTCTGCCAAATCTTATGTGTCTTATATTTTTTACCCACTCAAAATAACTCACAGCTACTCCGCCAGAATTAGCAAGAATATCTGGTATGACAAAAATATTCATTTTATTAAGGATCTTATTTGCTGCATAGCTAATGGGACCATTAGCAGCTTCAATAATAAGTTTAGCCTTAACCGAGCCAGCATTTTTTTCTGTAATAACATTCTCTCTAGCAGCTGGTATTAATATGTCACATTCTTTTTTAAATAAAAGACCGCCATCTTTTATAAATTTGGCTTTGGTATAGTTTTTAAAAGATTTATTTTTGGTAAAGAACTTTTTAGCATGTTCTACGTTGATGCCATTCTCGTTATAAATAGCACCGTTATACTCAGCGATGCCAATTAATTTAACATTTTCGTCTTCAGTTAAGAATTTGGATGCATGGTAGCCAACATTTCCCAAGCCCTGAACAATCAAAGTTTTATTTTCTAAATTTTTAGAAAGCCCAAACCTTTCAAGAAGGTCTTCATTTTTATAAAACTCTCTAGCAATATACTGGATTCCTCTTCCAGTAGCTTCTTCTCTTCCAGGTAGTCCATTTTTATTTATTGGTTTTCCTGTTACACACGCTGCAGCATTTATATCAGTTGATTTAAGTTTTCTATACTCATCTGCAATCCACGCCATTTCTCTGGATGAAGTTCCAATATCTGGTGCTGGTACGTTTTGAGAAGGACTTATGAGATCTCTTTTAATTAGTTCTTGAGCAAATCTTCTGGTTATTTTTTCAATTTCAAACTCTTCCCACTCATGAGGATTAATTTTAAGACCACCTTTAGATCCTCCAAATGGCACATTAATAATCGCATTCTTATAAGACATTAATGCAGCTAGGGCTTCAACCTCGTCCGCATGAGTTGCCATATCAAACCTTATGCCACCTTTAGTTGGTTCCATATGCTCTGAATGAACTGAACGCCAGCCTTCAAATGTATATATATCACCTCGAAGCCTAACGCCGAATCTCACTGTATATGTTGAGTTACAGGTGGTAATTTTATTCGCAAGCCCTTTTGAAATAGGAACAAACTTTATAGCTTGGTTAACAAACCGAGTAGTGTCTTCTAAAAAATTATCCATAATAAGCGCCTGTTAAATAAATACTTTGACCCTAAAACTATTGAATAAATAGCATTGAGAGCTTTAATCATAATATTAGCTTAATAAAAAATTAATAATAGTAATTTTTAATCTATAATGTGGCGTTTCGTGGCGGGCGTAGCTCAGTTGGTTAGAGCGCTGGATTGTGGCTCCGGAGGCCGTGGGTTCGAACCCCATCGCTCGCCCCATTTAAATTAGGTAAATCATATGACTAGTAAGTTAAAAAAACTCAAGGATTTGGAAAGGAAATTAACAGTTTCTATTCCAGTAGATGAGTACAATTCAAAATTTGAATCCAAGATTAATAAAATCAGAGGAGAAGCCAAGCTTGACGGGTTTAGAAAAGGCAAGGTTCCAACTGATGTTTTAAAGCAAAGATATGGACCGTCGATTCATGGAGATGTTGTTAATGAATTGATTCAAAACTCATATCCTCCAGCATTGGCTGAGAACAATTTAAGACCTGCGTCACCTCCGACAGTAGATCTTGAAAGCGAAGATCCTACTAAGCCGATCTCTTACTCTGCAACTTTTGAAGTTTTTCCAGATATAACACCTAAGTTAAGTAGATGGACTAGCTATGAAGAGGTTACGATCTCAATTGAAGAAGATGACATAGACTTGGCTATTAAGGATATTGTTAAAAGATATGGTGATTGGAAAGATGTAAGTAGAAAATCACAAAAAGATGACCAGGTTATTTTAGATTTTACAGGAACTATTAATGGCGAAGAGTTTGAAGGAAATTCAGCTGTAGATTTTAAATTAGTTCTTGGAAGTAATTCTATGATTCCAGGATTTGAAGATTCCATTATTGGAAAAGAGCCATCCGAATTTTCAATTAAATCTACTTTTCCAGATGATTATTTTAAGAAAGATCTTGCTGGTATCGAAGCTGAATTTAAAATTAATTTAAAGACCATTCAGGAACTAAGTGCTGCAAAAGTAGATGAAGAGTTATTTAAAAAGCTTGAAATGGATGTGAAGGATGAGGCAGCTTTTAAAGAAGAGATTACTAATAGAATGAAGAAAGAGGTGGCTTTGCAGGAAAAAGACCTTACTAAAGAATCTATTTATGAAACTCTTTTAAAGACAAATAAAATTTCAGTGCCTAAGGTTACTGTTAATGAGCAAGCAGACCTAATGCGTAAAGATGCTTTAATGAGAATTGGGCATACTGAGGAAAATGCTGGAGATGACTTATTTCCAATAGATTCATTCATGGAAAATGCGGGAAAAAGAGTAAAGCTCGATCTGCTTTTTTCAGAACTAATTAAGCATTTTGAGATAACTGTAACTAAGGAAAATGTAGATGCTTATGTTGAGAGAGAATCAGCTAAATATAAAGATTCCGATCAATTTAAACAGTGGGTTGAGAATCAACCTCAGCAACTAGATCAATTTAAAATGATAGTATTAGAAGAGCAGCTAGTTGAAAAATTAGAAAATGCCCTTAAATCTAAAGGTAAGGTAATTAAATTTTCCGAACTTTCAAATAAATAGGTAGATATGAACGATATACAATCAACATTAGTTCCGATGGTAATAGAGCAGACTCCAAGGGGTGAGAGATCTTTTGACATTTACTCAAGGCTTCTTAAGGAAAGAGTTATATTTCTAACGGGTCAGGTTGATGACTATATGTCCAATCTTGTAGTTGCCCAGCTCTTATTTCTTGAGTCAGAGAATCCAGAAAAAGATATATCAATTTATATTAATTCACCTGGTGGAAGTATTTCAGCTGGTCTTGCTATATATGACACCATGCAATTTATATCCGCATCCATTTCAACATTATGTATTGGTCAAGCTGCTAGTATGGGAGCAATTCTCCTAGCAGGTGGAGACAAGGGTAAGCGATTTGCTCTGCCAAATTCTAGAATTATGATACATCAGCCTCTGGGTGGTTTTCAGGGTCAAGCTTCTGATTTTGAAATTCACGCCAAAGAAATTCTTCATATGAAAAAAGTTGTCAATGAGATCCTTGCAAAACATACAGGCCAAACAATTAAGAAAATAGAAAAAGATACTGATAGAGATAATTTCTTAGATGCTACTTCTGCTAAATCTTATGGGATAGTTGATAAAATACTTAATGAAAGAGGTCCAATTAATGGCAAGTGAAACTTCTTCAGATAAATTAAATTGCTCTTTTTGTGGCAAGGTTCAGGATGAGGTTAAGAAATTAATCGCTGGTCCCAGTGTCTATATTTGCAATGAATGTGTTGATCTTTGTAACGACATCATTGAAGAGGAAATTAAGAGCGGCGAGGATGATAATTCTCTAGAAGAACTTCCATCCCCTTTAGAAATATTTAATAAGCTTGATGAGTATGTAATCGGTCAGGAAAAAGCAAAAAAAGTTTTGTCAGTCGCTGTTTATAATCATTATAAGAGATTAAAAAAGAATACTTCCAAAGATGCCGTAGAGCTTCAAAAAAGCAATGTATTACTTTTAGGTCCTACTGGTAGTGGTAAAACTTTACTGGCTCAAACTTTAGCTAAAATATTAAACGTTCCTTTTGCTATAGCAGATGCAACGACTTTAACTGAAGCTGGTTATGTGGGAGAAGATGTTGAGAATATTATTCAAAAGTTATTACAGAAGTCTGATTATGATCCAGAAAGAGCTCAGCTAGGAATTGTCTATATTGATGAGATTGATAAGATTGCCAGAAAGTCTGACAACCCATCCATTACAAGAGATGTTTCAGGTGAGGGCGTTCAACAGGCATTATTAAAATTGATTGAAGGAACAGTAGCCTCTATACCACCTCAAGGTGGAAGAAAGCATCCACAACAAGAGTTTATTCAGGTCGATACCTCAAATATTCTTTTTATATGCGGTGGAGCATTTTCAGGCCTAGATAAAGTTATTAGTTTAAGAAATAGTAATGTTGGGATAGGTTTTGGAGCTGAAGTCAGTTCAAAATCAAATGTCCTACCTATTACTAGTAATGTAGATGACTTAGAACCAGATGATTTAGTTAAATATGGTTTAATTCCAGAATTTGTTGGCCGACTTCCCGTTATATCAAGTCTGCATGAGCTAGATGAGCATGCCTTAGTTAGAATACTTAAAGAGCCTAAAAATGCTTTGGTAAATCAATATAAACATCTTTTTGAGATTGATAATGTTGAGTTAATATTTAGAGATGAGGCTTTGGTAGAAATTGCTAAGCAGGCTATAAAAAGAAAGACAGGAGCCAGAGGTTTGCGTTCAATCATGGAAGAGTTATTGATGGAAACAATGTTTGGTCTTCCAAATAACGACTTGGAAAAAGTCATTATTGATGAGAATACAGTCATGTCTAAATCAGAGCCTATAAGGCTTCTTAAAACAACTACTAAAAAATCATCATCTGCCAATTGATATTTTCATAACAATCCCTATATTGGAGTTATGAAAGAAATTAAATCAGACTTACCCTTAATTCCCCTCAGAGACGTCGTTGTCTTTCCTGGAATTGTAACTACCTTATTTGTTGGCAGACCTAAGTCTGTTCAAGCCTTAAATGCAGCAATGTCATCTAACAAAAAGCTTGTTCTTGTAAGTCAGATTGACCCAGTTGTTGAGGATCCATTATTTGCTGATATGCATAAGGCAGCCTCTATAAGTAACTTACTTCAATTAATCAAATTACCTGACGGAACCATGAAGGTTCTAGTAGAGGGTTATAAGAGATGTTCTATAGAAAAAGTTATAGATAAGGATGATTACTCAGTTGCCCGTGTTACAACTATTGATGACATACCTTTAAAAGAAGCTGATGCCTCAAATTTAGTAAGATTTATAAAAGCAAAATTCGAAGATTACATTAGTATCACTAAAAGAATACCTCCCGAAATTGTTTCAACAGTTGATTCTCTCGATGATCTTTCTAGGTTAATTGATTCAATATCAAGTCATCTTCCAATTGATGCTTCCAAGAAGCAGGAAGTTTTAGAAATCGCTGATCTTAAAATAAGAGCTGAGAAATTACTTACCTTTATAGAATCACAGCTTGATGTTGTTGATGTTGAAAAAAAGATAAGAGAACGTGTTAAAAAACAAATGGAAAAATCTCAAAGAGAATATTACTTGAATGAGCAAATTAAAGCAGCTCAAAAAGAATTGGGTGAGATAGGTGACGAGGGAGATGAATTAGATATTCTTGAAGAAAAAATTGAATCAGCAGGAATGCCTAAAGATGCTCTTAAGAAAGCCAAAAGTGAATTATCTAAATTTAAGCATATGTCTCCATCATCAGCAGAAGCATCTGTTGTTCGATCATACCTAGATTGCATGATAGAAGTTCCATGGAAGAAGAAATCTAAGATTAATTCAGATATTCAATCATCTCTTGATATCTTGGAAGAAGATCATCATGGACTTGAGGAAGTAAAAGAAAGAATTATTGAGTACCTTGCAGTTCAAAAAAGAGTTAAATCAATGAAGGCTCCTGTTATATGTTTAGTTGGCCCTCCTGGTGTCGGTAAAACATCTTTAGGTGAGTCCATAGCTAGAGCTACTAATAGGAAGTTTGTAAGAATGTCACTTGGCGGCGTGAGAGATGAGTCGGAAATTAGAGGCCATAGAAGAACCTATATTGGTTCTATGCCAGGCAAGATTATTCAAAAACTTTCTAAGGTTGGAGTTAAGAATCCTTTATTTCTTTTAGATGAGATAGATAAAATGGGCATGGATAGTAGAGGCGATCCTGCTTCAGCTCTTCTTGAGGTCTTAGATCCAGAACAAAATAATTCCTTTAGTGATCATTATTTAGAGGTTGACTACGATCTTTCAGAGGTAATGTTTGTATGTACTGCTAATAGCTTAAATATTCCTACACCTCTATTAGATAGAATGGAGATAATCAGAATACCTGGCTATATAGAAGATGAAAAATCTAGCATTGCTAATAAATATCTCTTACCAAAACAAATAGAAAGAAATGGTTTGAAAGATGGGGAGATTAATTTTGATAAAGAAGTAATTCTTTCTCTTATAAGATATTACACAAGAGAGGCTGGAGTCAGAGGTCTGGAAAGACAAATAGCAAAAATACTTCGTAAGGTTGTTAAAGATAGATTGCTAAATAAAAAAACGACATCTGCACCAACTAAAATTACGAATAAAAATTTAGAAAAATTCTCTGGTATAAAGAAATATAAATTTGGTATTGCTGAAAAAGATAATGCTATTGGTCAAGTGACAGGCTTGGCATGGACTGAGGTTGGCGGTGAGCTACTAACAATCGAAGCTTCACATGTAGATGGAAAGGGCAGGATAATCAAAACAGGTTCCCTTGGCGATGTTATGCAAGAATCAATTCAGGCTGCTCTTACTGTTGTTAGATCTAGAGCAAGCTCACTGGGAATAAAGTCAAATTTTTATGAGAAGCACGATATCCACATTCATGTTCCTGAAGGTGCAACACCCAAGGACGGTCCAAGTGCTGGTGGTGGTATGGCTATTGCTCTTATATCAATTTTTACTGGAATACCTGTTAGGGCTGATACAGCCATGACTGGAGAGATAACTCTTAGAGGTCAAATATTAAAAATTGGCGGACTAAAAGAAAAACTTTTAGCAGCCAAAAGAGGTGGAATTAAAAACGTTATTATCCCGAAAGATAATGAACCTGACTTAATAGAAATGCCTAAGCAGATTACAGAATCCCTAAATATTATTCCTGTTGAATGGATTGATGAAGTTGTATCTTCTGCATTAATTGAGGAGCCAACGCCGTTATCAAAAATTGCAAAGACGACCAAAGATAAATCTTCATCTAGTGATTCGTCAAAAGGCGGAAATAAACAAACTCACTAAAACCCTTTATTTACTTGACTTTTATTATCTAAAAGCCATTATATAAGTTCATTTATATAAATAAATTTACACAGAGGAGTGTTTAATATGAATAAATCAGATTTGATTGACGCGGTTGCAGGTAGTGCAGATATTTCTAAGGCTTCAGCAGGCAGAGCTGTTGATGCTGTTTTAGGTGGTATCGGTGATGCTTTAGGTAAAGAAGAAACAGTATCGTTAGTTGGCTTCGGAACTTTCAATGTAAGACATAGAGCTGCTAGAGAGGGGAGAAATCCTCAGACAGGCGCTTCAATGCACATTGCTGCTTCTAAAGTACCAGGATTTAAAGCCGGTAAAGGCCTTAAAGACAAGGTTAAACACAGCTAAGTTTTTTTAAACTTTAAAAGGGTGCATATGCACCCTTTTTTTATTCTATAATATACATACTATGCTTGAATCACTAAGAAACTTTTTAACGGGCCCTAGACTATTTATCGTAATCGCATGTTGCGCATTACCATTTGTATTTCTTGGCACATCATCACTATCAACGGCCTTTGGAGGTTCTTTGGGAACCATCAATGGTGAAGACGTATCAGAAACAGATTTTCAGATTGCATCGAATATCACAGTTGAGAGATTTAAAAGTCTCTACGGAGAAGACTTTGATTTCGCTTTACTAGATGAGGACATGCAGATTGCTCAAATTAAACAAGAATTAATAGTTCAAAAGGTACTTTTATCCAAAGCTAGAAATCTAGGAATGGTAAATAAAAATTCCAAGAAAGTTGCTAAGAAAAATATTATTAAAAATCCATCCTTCCAGATTGATGGGGTTTTTGACGAGGGAATATATGAAGCTCAGGTTAACTCCAATGGACAAACCAAAGATAGCTACATAGATTTGATGACAAACTTAACTGCTACTGAGATTTATAGATTTGCTATTTCTTCAATAAATTTTGCAACTGAAGAGGAGTCACTTGAGTTAGCAAAGCTATCAGAACAATCAGTTGATGTAGATTTTATTAAAATTGATTTTGATCAATTAAAAGAAAGTATATCGAGCAGTGATGAAGAGCTTAATGATTACTATTTAAGTAACGAAGGTTTATTTTATTCAGATGAGGAAAGAGCATTTAGCTATATTGTATTAACTTCAGATAATTATAAAGATAGAGTCTCAATTCCTGAGGGCTTTGTTGAGGATGCCTATGCTGAGTATCTACTTAAAGCAAACGAGAGATCTCAAACAAGAATATCTCACATTATGATCGACAAAAACAATCATCCATCTTCAGAAGATGCTTATAAAGTTGTTGATGACATAAAATCTAAGATTGAGAACGGCGAAAGCTTTAGTGAGTTGGCATCTATTTTTAGTGATGATATTGTTTCAAGAGATACTGGTGGTGACTTAGAATATTTTTCAGATGTCTTTCCTGTAGAATTTGGTGAAGCAATTAAAGGTATTGCAGTTGGAGGAACAAGTTCTATTGTTGAACTTGATGACTCTTTCCATTTAATTAAGGTTACAGAAATAAACGAAGCTGATATCCAGCCGTTATCTGAACTTAAGAGCAAAATTATTACAGATTTAGTTGATTCAGAATCTCGAGCTTTGATGAATGATGATTTTATTGAGCTAGAGGATATGATTTCTGCAAATTCCTCAATCGAATCAATTGGAGACGTCTTGTCACAAAAAATCCTATCCAGTGATAGTTCTTCTGCAAATAATTTCAAATTTGATGTTAGCGATAGAAGGATTGCTGAGTATTTATATTCCTCTGATTCAGAGGTTGATGTGACCCATGCAATAGAGCTTGAAGATAGCTTCATTGTTCTTTCAATTAATAATATTAAAGAATCCTCTCTAATTGACTTTAATGATGTCAAAAGTAATGTTTCAGATTATTTATCGAGCATAAAGGCTATTGAGAAGAAAACACTCCTTGTTGAAGAAGTTAATGCTGCCAAATTAGATGGCAGTCTTGATTCAGTGATTTCGGCTTACGCATACATTGCTAACGATAATTTCGTAGAAGTTAAAAGAAATTCTTCGCTACTTCCTCCTGAGATACTCTCTGAGCTATTTAAATATTCTTCAGGTGAGGCTATGTCAATGGATTCAAATAATGGTGATACGTTTATGGTTGACGTTCTAAAAGTAACCCAACCAAGCGGTGAATACCTTTCAGAAATAATAGAACAATATCAAAGTATTGCCGAGCAAAGGGTGAATCAGAATATGTCGACTATTATTAACGAAGACCTTTTTGATAATGCCAGAATAAATCTAAATAATTCAGTATTTTAACAATGAGACATTTATACCTAACGCTAGCAGTTATTATCTTTATTTCTGGATGCTCTTCAAGCTTAAGTCCTGTTGATGATGGTCTTGATAAGCAAATTTTTCATTTTGGAAATGGCTCTGAACCTCAAGGGATTGATCCTCATATAGTTACAGGAGTTCCTGAGCATCATCTTCTTATTTCTCTATGCGAAGGCCTAACTTCCTCGAATCCAAATGGTGGACAAAATCTTCCAGGTGC
>CAJXAZ010000002.1 GCA_913050015.1 uncultured Gammaproteobacteria bacterium | reverse complement strand
GGCACTCGCTTGGAGCAACAGGAGCTCAAGAAGCTATATATTCAATAATGATGCTAAATGAAGGTTTTATAGCTCCTAATATTAATTCAGAAGAGTTATGCGACGAAGCTAAGGGTATTCATATTAATACTGAAACAGTATCAAAAAATATAACTTCGGTGATGAGCAACTCATTTGGATTTGGCGGAACTAATGCCAGCTTGATCTTGAGTAGGAACTAGTAAAGTTTAAATAAAGCTTCTTTGGTATAAGGAATAACATCTTCCAACCTACCTTCTTTCATTTTAATTACCCATTCAGGGTCTGATATAAGGGCTCTGCCAACAGCAACCATATCGTATTTACTATCATTAATATCTTCAATGGCTCTATTAATATTTGTAGGTGATGCAGGGGCGCTCATATCAATGAATTCAGAGTCGAGGCCCACACTGCCAACGCTAATAGTTGGCAATCCTAAAAGTTTTTTTGTCCAGTAAGCTAAATTTTCATCCGATCCGCTAAATTCACTATCCCAAAATCTTCGCATGCTTGAATGAAGATAATCCAGTCCAGCTTCTGCAGGAGGAGTAAGTACTTTTTTAAGCTCTTCTGGGGAAGAAGCTAATTTTGCTTCATAGTCTTGTTGTTTCCACTGAGAGAATCTTAGCCCAACAATGAAGTTACTGCTTACTTCGGATCTTATAGCTCTAACAATTTCAGTTGCTAATTGAGACCTTTCTTCAGTGGAGCCTCCATACATATCCTCTCTCTCATTTGTACCATCCCAAAAGAAATTATCGATTAGATATCCATGAGCACCATGTATCTCAACTCCATCAAAACCAATTTCTTCACAAAACTTAGCGTCAGAGGCAAATGCTTGAATAGTCTCTTTAATATCTTGAAGGGTCATCTCATGGGCTACTTTTTTTCCAGGTCTTACAAGGCCTGAGGCAGTATATCCAGGGACTTCTGGTTCTGGCGCCATGCCCAATTTCCTAAAACCTCCACAGTGCCATAATTGCGCTATCACTGCACCGCCATGGTTCTTAATACCTCTTACTACTTTCTTCCAAGCTTCCCTTGCCTCTTCACTATCAAGCCTAGGGACGTCAGGATAAGCGCTAGAAGCTTTATGACTAACCTCTATACCTTCGGTAATTATAAGACCAACCTCAGCCTTAGCTCTTCTTTCATAGTAATCGATGACGTCTTGAGTTGGAACTCCACCAGGAGACATGCTCCTAGTCATGGGAGCCATAACAATTCTATTTCTTAAAGTAGTATTTTTAAGCTTGTATGGATTAAATAACATAATAGTAATTACTCCTGATCTTTAAATTTACTTTCTATCCAAGGAAAAATTGATGGCATATCACTAGATATTTTATTAGGATAATCTGCATTTCTCTTCTCTAAAAAAGACATAACTCCTTCAGCAGCATCTCCTGATGAGCCTCTCGAATCAATAACTTTGCTGTCTATTATGTGCGCTTCTTCTGGTGTTGATGTCGAGGATAAACTCCACATCATCTGTCTGGTTAGTGCGATTGAAACTGGGGAAGATTCTTTAATAAGCTTATTGGCTATTTGAATTGCTTTATCCATTAATTCGCTTGGCTCTACCAAATATGAGACTAGACCAGCTTCATAGGCATCTGATGCATCAAACAACTCTCCTGAATAGGACCATTCTAAGGCTTTTGAAATACCTACTATTTTTGGTAAAAACCAGCTAGAGCATGCATCTGGGGCAATTCCTCTTTTTGCAAATGGAAAAGAAAACTTGCTTGATGTCGAGGCTATTCGTATGTCAGCGGCAAGTTGCATGGTTGCTCCGACCCCAACTGCAGCTCCGTTACAAGCTACAACAATTGGCTTTAAGCACCTATACATTCTTAAAGTAAGAATGCCGCCAGAATCTCTCCTAAAATCTTCAGTATATTTTTTTGAATTATCAAACTCAGTATCAAAAGTTTTTTCTCCAGCTGAAAGATCAGCACCTGCGCAGAATGCCCTTCCAGCTCCTGCTAGAATTACAGCTCTTATAGAATCTTTTTTATCAATGTAATCAAATGCCTCAAGCATTTCACTAAGCATAACTTGATTGAACGCATTTAGCTTTTCAGGCCTATTGAGGGTAATTAACGCTAACGAATTTTTTTCAGTAAATTTAATCGTTTCGAAGTTCACGCTAAGTCACTAAATATTAAAATGGAATATCATCATCCGTTAAACCTGTCCCTGAGTCATCATCTTTTGGGAAAGGAGATTCTGATTGAGAACCCATTTGAGAGCCAGATCCCATAGAAGAATCAGAACCAGAAGATCTTGATCCAAGCATAGTTAGCTCATTTCCTACAATTTCTGTAGTCCATCTGTCAGCGCCACTCTTGTCTTGCCATTTTCTAGTTTGAAGCTTGCCTTCTATGTAAACACTAGAGCCTTTATCTAAATATTTTTCAACTATCTCGGCAAGTTTTCCAAAATAAACAACTTTATGCCATTCTGTTTTATCTCTCATCTCGCCACTTTCTTTATCTTTCCATGACTCAGTAGTTGCAATGGAGATATTAGCTACAGCTGACTGGGTTGCTGTGTATCTCATTTCAGGTTTTTGACCTAAATTACCAACTAAAATTACTTTATTTACGCCTCTACTCATATTTACCTCTTATAATATTGTTAGAAGTTTAACCTAAATTAATTTTTTCATCACGGATTTTTTTTCATATGGATAGTATTTATATCAAAGGCGCTCGTACTCATAATCTTAAAAATATTAGTCTTGAAATACCACGAAATAAGATTGTAGTAATAACAGGCTTATCAGGCTCTGGTAAATCATCGCTAGCATTTGATACGATTTATGCCGAAGGTCAAAGAAGGTATGTTGAATCTCTATCTACCTATGCTAGACAGTTTTTATCAATGATGGAAAAACCGGATGTAGATCAAATTGAAGGCCTATCACCAGCTATCTCCATAGAGCAGAAGGCAACTTCTCATAACCCAAGATCAACGGTAGGAACAGTAACTGAGATATATGATTATCTAAGACTCTTATATTCAAGAATAGGCTCACCTATTTGCCCAGATCACAATGAAGAACTCAAAGCTAAAACAGTTTCTGAAATATGCGATGAAGTTTTAAAAATAAAAGAAGATACTAAAATTATGATCTTATCTCCTCTTGTTAGAGGTAAAAAGGGAGAGCATTTAGCAATATATGAAGATCTTAGAAAAAGCGGATATGTAAGAGTTAAAGTTAATGGTGTTGTTTACCCTATTGAGGAATTCCCTGAACTAGAGAAAAATAAAAAGCATGATATCTCTGCAGTAATAGATCGATTGGTAATAAAGAATAATGATGAGGACAGAACTAGGTTGGCAGAATCAATAGAAACATCCTTAACTCTTTCTAATGGCTTGGTCGAAATCGAAAATTTAGACAAAAAATTATCTTCATTATTTTCATCAAATTTCTCATGCTCACAATGCGGTTATGCAATTGCTGAATTAGAGCCAAGAATGTTTTCTTTTAATAACCCTTATGGTGCATGTACAAGATGTGATGGCCTTGGAGTGATTCAATATTTTAATGAGAAAAGATTGATACAAGATGATGATGTTTCTATTTCAAATGGAGCGATAAAGGGCTGGACAAGAAGAAATAGGTTTTATTTTTATCAGCTTAAATGTCTAGGTGTTCATTATGACTTTAGCTTAACAACCAAATGGAAAGACTACCCTCAAGATATAAAAGATATTATCTTATGGGGATCAAAAGATAAGGTTGATTTTTCTCATAGATTTAGAAGTGGAAGCAAGATAGTTCGTAAACATAAATTTGAAGGAATAATACCTAGTACCGAAAGACGTTTTAAAGAGACTGATTCCGACTTTATAAGAGATGAGTTATCAAAACTTATGTCTAAAAGTTCTTGCGATGAGTGCGAGGGATCAAGACTAAATACACAATCAAGAAATGTTTTTATAAATAAAACTCCCATACATTCTATTACTGGAATGAGGATTAATGAAGCCTTAGATTTCACAATGAAAATGAAATTAGATGGCGCAAAAAAGAAGATAGCAGAAAAAATATTAAAAGAAATAACAGAAAGATTAACTTTTTTAGAAGATGTTGGCTTGAGTTACTTAACGCTTGAAAGAAGTGCTGAAACGCTTTCTGGTGGTGAAGCTCAGAGAATTAGGCTTGCCAGCCAAATAGGATCAGGATTGGTGGGTGTAACTTATGTATTGGATGAGCCCTCTATTGGATTACATCAAAGAGATAATGAAAAACTTATTAAAACTTTAAATAACCTAAAGAACTTAGGAAATACGGTAATTGTAGTTGAGCATGATGAGGAAGCTATTAGATGTGCAGATCATATAATTGATATTGGCCCTGGAGCTGGAAAGCATGGTGGTGAAATTTGTGCTGAAGGTACTCTAGAGGATATCTTAAAAAATAAAAACTCGATTACAGCTCAGTATTTATCTGGCGAAAGAGAAATTAAAATTCCAAAGAAACGAATGTCTCGAGGAAATGAAAATATTAAGATTGTTAATTCTTCAGAGAATAATTTACAAAATATTTCTGCTGAAATACCTGTCGGTTTATTCACATGTATTACTGGAGTATCAGGTTCAGGAAAATCTTCTCTGATCAACCAAACCCTCCTCCCGTTAAGTTCATTCATGCTGAATAAATCAAAATTAACTAGAGAAATAAAGTGCGACAAAATAGAAGGATTGGAATATTTAGATAAGGTGATTAGTATTGACCAATCTCCTATTGGAAGAACTCCTAGGTCTAATCCAGCAACCTACACTGGTCTATTCTCCTATATAAGGGATCTACTTACTCAAACAATTGAAGCAAAATCTAGAGGTTACAAACCTGGAAGATTTAGCTTTAATGTGAAAGGAGGACGATGTGAGGCTTGCCAGGGTGATGGAATGATAAAAGTAGAGATGCATTTCCTAGCTGATGTTTACGTGAAGTGTGATGTTTGTGAAGGCAGAAGGTATAACGAACAGACATTAGAAGTAAGATATAAAGGAAAAAATATAAGCGACATGCTTAATATGACTGTTGAAGAAGCTTTAGAATTCTTTCAAGCATTGCCTGCAATTAAAAAGAAGCTAGCTACACTTAACGATGTTGGACTTGGTTATATCACCTTAGGTCAGTCTGCTATTACTCTTTCTGGAGGAGAAGCTCAGAGAATAAAACTAGCTAAAGAACTTTCAAAAAGAAGTACAGGAAAGACTTTGTTTGTCCTAGATGAACCAACAACAGGCCTTCACTTTGCAGATATTGAGTTACTTCTAACAGTTCTAGACAGACTAAAGAATCAAGGAAACACAGTTGTTGTTATAGAGCATAATCTTGATGTCATTAAAACAGCTGATTGGATTATAGATCTAGGCCCAGAAGGTGGGAGTGGTGGAGGTCAGATTATAGCTACTGGAACCCCTGAGGAGGTTGCTAAAGTTAGCAACTCCTTCACAGGTCAATATCTAGAGAAAATGCTTTAAGTTAAGCTGCTGAGTCTTCTTTAAGCTCAGGAGTGTCTGAGCTAGCAACATGATTAGTATCTCTATCAACAAGCTCGATGTAGGCCATGTCAGCTTTATCACCTGGTCTAAAACCAGCTTTAATAATTCTTGTATATCCGCCCTTTCTTTCTTTGGAGTTTACAGAGATCTCTGAAAATAACTTACCAACCGCAGCGTCAGATCTTAGTCTACTAAAAGCAAGTCTTCTATTAGCAACTGTATCTTCTTTACCTAAAGTAATAAGTGGTTCAATAGTCTTTCTAAGCTCTTTAGCTTTTGGAAGAGTGGTTCTAATAATGTCCTGCTCAATCAAAGCAATTGCTAAGTTTTTTAATAACGCTTTTCTGTGAGAAGAATTCCTATTAAGTTTTCTTCCTGCTTTTCTATGTCTCATTTTTTATCCTACTGGTGGCCAATTGTCTACATTCATACCTAGGGAAAGGTTCTTAGATGCAAGTACATCTTTAATCTCATTAAGAGACTTTTTACCTAGATTCGGAGTTTTTAGTAAATCAAATTCTGATCTGTGAATAAGATCACCAATTAGAAAAATACTTTCAGCTTTCAAACAGTTAGTTGAACTAACAGTAAGCTCAAGCTCTTCAATTGATCTTAATAGTATTGGATCAAAGTCATTTTGATCTTTCTTAGCTTCTTGCTCAGCAATTGCATCTAGATCAACAAAAGCACTTAGCTGTTGTTGAAGAATTGTTGCTGAATGCTCAATAGCCATTTTTGGATCTAAAGTACCATCAGTCTCAAGCTCAATTATTAATTTATCTAAGTCGGTTCTTTTTTCAAACCTAGCATTATCAACAGTATAAGAAACTCTTCTTACTGGACTATATGAGGCATCTAATTTTAAAGCTCCAACAACTCTATCTTCATCATCTCTTAGATCTGCAGGCTCGTAACCTCTTCCAGTATTAACAGATAACGTCATTTTAAGATTAACTTTATCTACGATCGTTGCAATATGAAAATCTTGATTAACAAGCTCAACATTTGCAGGAACAGTGAAAGAAGAAGCAAGCACGTCACAAGGACCAGTTACATCAAGAACTATCTCTGCTTTATTTCCCTCAATAAGACTAACAGGCATATCTTTAATATTAAGAAGGATATTGATCACATCCTCTCTAACACCTTCAATAGTACTGTATTCATGTGATATGCCATCAATTGCAACATCTGTTACAGCAGCTCCAGGCATAGATGATAAAAGAATTCTTCTTAGTGCGTTGCCAAGCGTATGACCAAAACCTCTCTCTAAAGGCTCAAGGGTTACCTTGGATAAGTTAGGTGTAATATCGTCCACCTGTATTTCAGTTGGGACCAATAGGTCTATTACTGATGTTTGCATAGTTTTTCTCCGCCTTTAAAATGTTATTTTGAGTAAAGCTCAACAATAAGATTTTCGTTAATTTCAGTACTAAGGTCTGTTCTATCTGGAACTGACTTAAATACACCTTTTAAATTTGCTTCATCTACTTCAATCCAATCACACTCTTCTCTTGTAGCAGCAATTTTAAGCGCTGCAGCTATTCTAAGATGACCTTTCTTGTTATCTCTAACTTGAACCTCATCTCCTGCTTGCATTTGATAGGAAGGGATATTAACAACTTGTCCGTTAACCTTGAATGCTTTGTGTGAAACCATTTGTCTAGCTTCAGCCCTTGTTGAGCCAAAACCCATTCTATAAACAACATTATCCATTCTCTTTTCAAGAAGAGATAACAGATTCTCACCTGTGTTACCTTTGGATGTGGCTGCTTTTTTATAATAATTTCTGAACTGCTTCTCAAGAACGCCGTACATACGTCTAACTTTCTGTTTTTCTCTTAGCTGAAGTCCGTAATCTGAAAGTCTCCCTCTTCTTGCTCCAGCAGCAACTCCTGGAGGAGAATCCATATTACATTTTGATTCAATTGCTCTAATACCACTTTTCAAAAATAGGTCTGTTCCTTCTCTTCTTGAAAGTCTTAATGTAGGTCCTGTATATCTTGCCATTTGTTACTCCGTTAAACTCTTCGTTTTTTAGATGGACGACAACCGTTATGCGGAAGTGGTGTCACATCTGTAATACTTCTAATTTTTAATCCACATGAATTTAAAGATCTAATTGCAGATTCTCTACCGCCACCAGGACCCTTAACTTTAACGTCTAGGTTAATCATGCCAAATTCTTTAGCTGCATTCCCAGCTTTATCAGCAGCAATCTGCGCTGCAAAAGGCGTGCTTTTTCTTGAGCCTTTAAAACCTGAGCCACCTGAAGTTGCCCAACATAAAGTATTACCTTGCTTATCAGTAATAGTAACGATTGTATTATTAAATGAAGAATGGATATGAGCCACACCGTCAGTAACAATTTTTTTACCTTTTTTTCCTTTAACCGCCATCTTATGATCCTCTCATTGGTTTTTTAGCACCTTTTCTTGTTCTAGCATTATTCTTTGTGTTCTGACCTCTAGTAGGTAGCTTTCTTCTATGTCTAATTCCTCTATAACTACCAAGATCCATTAGTCTTTTAATATTTTGACTAATATTTCTTCTAAGATCACCCTCTACAACATAAGTGCCAATGGCTGTTCTTAAGCTCTCGACTTCTTCTTCCGTAAGTTCAGAAAGTTTTCTTGTGTAATCTATTTTTAACTCTTCACAAATGTTTTGAGCTGTTTGTCTTCCAATTCCAAATATGTGAGTTAGTGATATCTCAACATGTTTATTTTCTGGAATGTTTACTCCTGCGATCCTAGCCATATTTTAACCTTGCCTTTGTTTATGTTTTTGGTCTGTTTTACAGATTACAAAAAGAACGCCGTTACGCCTTACAATTTTGCAATTTCTGCATATTTTCTTTACTGATGCTTTAACTTTCATATTACCTTTTATAGTTTTTTAGATTAGCTTTTTTCATTAACGATGAATACTGAGTAGACATCATATGAGATTGAACTTGTGCCATAAAATCCATTAGAACAACAACAATAATCAATACTGATGTGCCGCCAACTGAAATAGTTGGTGAAACTCCAGCGAAATTAATAAGAGCCAATGGAAGTAGGCAAATTAGTGTTAGGTATATTGCTCCGAAAACAGTAAGTCTTGCAAGAACTGCATCAATGTAATTTGAAGTCTGCTCTCCTGGACGAATTCCAGCTATATATGCACCTGAGCGTTTTAAATTATCTGAGACTTCTCTTGTATTAAAGGTAAGAGCCAGCCATATAAAACAGAAACTGATAATAAGGCCTGCAAAAACTAGAATATATAAAGGTTGACCTGGATTCAGAGCTAGAGAGAAAGTCTGTAAAAATCCTAATGATTCACTTTGACCAAACCAAGTTGATAAGGACGCTGGGAATAATAAAAAAGTACTAGCAAAAATTGCAGGAATAACTCCAGCCATATTTACCTTGAATGGAAGATGACTAGTTTGAGCTTGCATTAACTTTCTGCCCTGTTGTCTCTGAGCATAATTAACTGTAATTCTTCTTTGTCCTCTTTCTATAAAGACAACAACTGCTATTACAGCCATTGATAAAAGACCAATTGCTATAAGAAGAAGAACGCTTAAGTCGCCTTGTCTAGATTGCTCTAGAGCCTGACCTATTGAGCCAGGTATACCAGTTAAAATACTAGTAGCAATAATAATTGAGATTCCGTTTCCGATTCCTCTGTCTGAAATTTGCTCACCTAACCACATTAAGAACATAGTTCCAGCAACTACAGAGAATACAGCAGAAATAAAGAATGAAGGGCCTGGTGTGTATGCTAGACCGCTCGCAGATAAAGTAACTGCCAAAGCTGATGCTTGAATGAAGGCTAGAATAGCAGTTCCATATCTTGTGTACTGAGTAATTGTATTTCTTCCAGCTTGTCCATCTTTTTTAAGTTCTTGTAAGTAAGGAATTGAGTTTGAGAATAACTGCATAATAATTGCAGAAGAGATATAAGGAACAACGTTTAGAGCAAATATACTCATTCTCTCAAGTGCACCACCAGAGAACAAATTGAACATCTCAATAATAGTTCCTTGGTTCTGATCAAAAAGAGCAGCAAGTCTATCTGGATCTATTCCAGGTATAGGTATATGTGTTCCTATTCTATATACAAGAATAGCAACAAATACAAAGCGCAGTCTTCTCCAAAGATCGCTCATTCCTGTACCTTTATCAGTCATTTATTATTCCGCAGCCTTTATTTTTTTTACAAATTTAGGTCTAGCAACTGGCTCTACAAAATCAGCAACAGTCCCGCCTGCTTTTTCTATAGATGCTTTTGCGCCCTTAGTAACTCTTATTCCTTCAACATTTAATTTTGATTCAAGATCAAAAATGCCAAATATTTTAACTTTCTTGATTGATTTAGAAATAACTTTATGTTCTTTTAATGTATCTATAGTTACTAACTCAAGGCCTTCTATACCATTGATGTGTTTTACGTTTACTTCTTTCAAGTAATTATTGGTTCTTGATGAGAAACCAAACTTTGGCAATCTCATTTGTAGTGGCATCTGCCCACCCTCAAAACCTGGTCTAATCGATCCACCAGATCTAGATTTTTGGCCTTTATGACCCCTACCAGCAGTTTTACCAGTACCAGATCCTATACCTCTTCCTACTCTTTTTCTATTCTGAGCAGTACCTTTACTTGAAAGGTTATTTAGAGATAAATTATTTGTTTCTTGTTCACTCATTTTTAGTTTTCCTGAATCTCAATCATGTCAGATATTTTATTAACCAAGCCTCTATTGCTCGGAGTATCTATGACAGTTACTGTTTGGTTTAGTTTTTTAAAGCCGAGGCCTTTAATACAAAGCTTATGACGCTTCATTCTGCCAATTCCACTTTTAACTAGCTTTATAGTCATTGTTTTATCATTAGTCATTATGCTTGCTCAACCTTTTTTCCTCTTCTTGCAGCAACAGTCCCTGGAGACTCCATCGCGCTTAAAGCATTAATAGTGGCTCTAACAACATTTACAGGATTTGTAGATCCGTAACATTTTGCTAAAACATTTTGAACACCAGCTAACTCAAGCACTGCTCTCATAGCTCCACCTGCAATAATACCCGTACCTTCTGAAGCTGGCTGCATGTATACGTTGGCCGCTCCAAACTTAGCTTTAACTGGATACCAGATAGTAGTGTTGTTTAACTCGACATCAACCATATTTCTTCTAGCGTTTTCCATAGCTTTTTGAATTGCCATAGGCACTTCTTTAGACTTACCTCTACCAAAACCAACTTTGCCATTTCCATCGCCAACAACTGTAAGGGCAGTGAAACCAAAGATTCTTCCACCTTTAACAACTTTAGCTACTCTGTTTACCTGAACTAGCTTCTCTTCAAGAGCATCAGTTTGTTGATTATTTGTTGTATTATTTTCTCTCATAATTTAATTAAAACTCCAGACCTGCTTTTCTAGCTGAATCAGCTAGGGCTTTTATTCGGCCATGATATCTATATCCAGATCTATCAAAAACCACTTTTGTAACTCCACTTTCAAGAGCTCTTTCAGCAACTCTTTTCCCAACAGTTTCAGCACCTTCAACATTATTTGATTTAAGTTTTAAATCTTTTTCATTAGTAGAAGCTGAGGCTATAACCTTAGTTCCAAGACTATCGAAGATCTGAGCATAAAAATGCTTAGATGATCTATGAACTGTCAATCTTGGTGACTCTTGTTCTCTAATTTTCATTCTAGTTTTCGTAGCTCTTCTTATTCTTGATATATTTTTAATACTCATTACTATGCTCCAGCTGCTTTCTTGGCTTCTTTTCTTCTAACTACTTCATCAGAGTATCTAACACCCTTGCCTTTATAAGGCTCAGGAGGTCTAAATGCTCTAATCTCTGCAGCAGCTTGCCCAAGAATCTGTTTATTGAAACTTTTAAGCACTATTTCAGTATTTGAAGGTGTTTCTACCTCAACCTCTTCTGGAATTTGATAGCTAACAGGATGAGAAAAGCCTAATGTTAATTCAAGATGCTTGCCTGTAGCTTTTGCTCTATAACCAACGCCTTTTAATTCTAATTTTTTTTCAAAACCTTGTGAAACGCCTACAATCATATTATTAACAAGTGCTCTTGTTGTACCAGCCAATGCTGCTGATTGCTGATTTTCAGTATCATACTGAACAGTTATAACGTTATCGTTTATTTCTAATGAAACAGTTTCAGGAACATCGAATTTCATTGCTCCAATCTTGCCTTTAACATCTACAATGCTTCCTTCAAGACTAACAGTAACGCCGTCTACAATTTGAATTGGATTTTTTGCTACTCTAGACATTATTAAAATACCTCACAAAGGACTTCGCCACCGACATTTTTAGCTTTTGCTTGTTTGTCAGTCATTAAACCTTGATTGGTGGTAACAATAAGAGCTCCTAGGCCATTTTTAACAGACTTAATATCTGAAGAAGCTGAATATCTTCTAAGACTAGGCTTGCTAATTCTTTTAATGCTCTTAATTGCTGGCGCTTCATTAAAATACTTAAGTACTATCTTAATAGAAGGCTTTCCATCTTTTTCTGTTTTTTCACAACTTTTTAAATATCCTTCGGATATCAAAATATTAACTAATTCATGCTTTAACTTAGAATAAGGAGCATCTACGTGTACTTTGCCACGCATTAAGCCATTACGTATTCTTGTTAAACAATCTGCTATAGGATCTTGAAAACTCATAATATTATATTACCAACTTGATTTAACTAAACCTGGGATATCGCCTCTCATAGCTGCTTCTCTTAGCTTTATTCTGCTAAGTCCAAACTTTCTATACACAGCATGCGGTCTTCCAGTTACCTGACATCTTCTTACAACTCTTGAAGGGCTAGAATTTCTTGGAAGTTTCTGTAACTTAACAGAAGCCTCATATCTCTCTTCACTCGTTGCTTTTTCATCGTTCATTATTGCTTTTAGGCTTACTCTTTTATCAGCAAACTTAGCAACTGTTTTGATTCGTTTAACTTCTCTTGCGATCATTGATTTTTTTGCCATTTCTAATACCTATTTTTTAAATGGAAATTGTAAAACTTCTAGTAAAGCTTTAGCATCTTCTTTGTTTGTTGCAGAAGTATTAATACATACATCCATGCCTCTAATACTCGCTACAGTGTCATATTTAATTTCTGGAAAAATGATTTGCTCTTTAATTCCAAAATTATAGTTACCCTGACCATCAAATGATTTAGGGTTTAGTCCTCTAAAATCTCTTTCTCTAGGAATAGCTACATCGATCAACCTTTCCATGAACTCATACATCTTGTTACCTCTTAATGTGACTTTACATCCTATAGGCCATCCTTCTCTTATTTTAAAACTTGCTACTGATTTTCTAGCTTTTGTTATAACTGGTCTCTGTCCTGCTATTGCTGCCATATCTGCTACTGCAGTATCAAGATGCTTTTTATCATTCGCAGCTTCTCCAACACCCATATTAATTACTACTTTAGTAAGCTTAGGAACTGCCATTATGTTTTTTAAACCAAGCTTTTCTTGAAGAGTAGCTCGTAATTCTTTGTTGTATTTTTCTCTTAAATTTGCCATTTACTTAATCTCTGTCTCATCTGATTTGAATAGTCTTATTTTCTTTCCATCTTTATCAACTGAATAAGCAATTCTATCTTTAGTTTTCTTACCAGGGTTCCAGATAGCAAGGTTGGATAGATCAATTGCGGCTTCTTGCTCTACAACTCCACCAGTTACACCCATTTCTGGATTTGGCTTAGTATGTTTTTTAACCATATTAATGCCTGTAACAATTCCTTTATTTTTATTCTTAACAATCTTTCTTAAAGGTCCTTTCTTGCCGGAATCTTTACCTGCAACAACAACAACCTCATCACCAACTCTTAATTTTGTTAGGGTAGTTTTCATTTATATCACCTCAGGGGCTAGTGAAAGGATTTTCATGTGCTTCCCTTCTCTTAACTCTCTAGTTACAGGGCCGAATACTCTTGTACCGATTGGAGCTTTCTGAGCATTAACTAATACAGCAGCATTTTCATCAAATTTAATTAATGACCCATCTGATCTTCTAACACCTTTTCTTGTTCGCACAATTAAAGCATCACATACCTGACCTTTTTTTACTTTCCCAGTAGGAATAGCTTCTCTAATAGCTACTTTAATAATATCGCCAATATTTGCATATCTTCTCTTCGATCCTCCAAGGACCTTGATACACATAACACTTCTTGCGCCACTATTATCAGCAATTTTTAGAATTGATTGCATTTGAATCATTATTCAGTCTCCTCAATCTTTTCTTCTGTTACAACAGATGCGTTAGTAGTTCCTTCTGCAACTAAAACCCATGTTTTACTTTTAGAAATAGGTCTACATTCCTGCACAGTAACAACGTCACCCATAACAGCTGAGTTATCTTCATCATGCGCACGAACTTTAGTAGCTCTTTTCATAACTTTTCCGTATAACGGATGTTTTACTTTTCTTTCTATCCTTACAGTGATTGTCTTATCAGCTTTATCACTTATAACAACTCCTGTAAGTATTCTTGGATTAGTTGAAATCATTATTTACTATCCTGTATTTTTAATTCGTTCATTATTGTCTTAATTTTTGCTATCTTTTTTCTAACTAGAGTTATCTGATTAGTTTCTTTTAGCTGTCCCGTTTTATGCTTAATTCTAAGATCAAACTGTGCCTTTCTTGCTACTATCAGTTCAGCACCAAGTTGGTCAACATTTTTCTTTCTTAGATCAGCTAATTCTTTGCTCATTTATACATCCTTCCTAATAAAATGTGTTTTTACAGGTAGTTTGGCTGCAGCTAATTTAAAAGCCTGTCTAGCTAAATCTTCATCAATACCTGCCATTTCAAACATTACCTTGCCTGGCTGGACAAGAGCTACCCAATACTCAACATTACCTTTACCTTTACCCATACGAACTTCTAAAGGTTTTTTTGTTATGGGCTTGTCAGGGAAAATTCTTATCCAAATATTTCCACCCCTTTTAATATGTCTAGTCATAGCACGCCTAGCAGCTTCAATTTGACGAGCCGTTATACGACCTCTGTCAGAAGCAACAAGACCGAACCTTCCGAAGGCAACTGTGTTTCCGTTTTGTGCAAGACCTCTATTACGGCCTTTATGCATTTTTCTAAATTTTGTTTGTTTTGGTTGCAACATAATATTTAATTAAACTCCTAGATCTACTTTGTAAGGATCTTCAGTTATTTCACCTTTAAACACCCAGACTTTAATACCTATAATTCCATAAGTAGTTAATGCTTCTGCTGTTCCGTAATCAATATCAGCTCTTAAAGTGTGCAATGGGACCCTTCCTTCTCTGTACCATTCAGTTCTTGCAATCTCAGCACCGTTTAATCTTCCTGAAACTTCCACTCTTACACCTTTAGCACTTTGTCTTAGAGCACTTTGAACAGTTCTTTTCATTGCTCTTCTAAACATGACTCTTTTTTCAAGTTGCTGTGCAACACCTTCTGCTAGTATTTGAGCATCTAGATCAGGTTTTCTGACCTCTTTAATATTGATTTGAGATGGCTTCTTTACTATTTTTTCTATAGCTTTCTTGAGGTTATCAATTTCCTCGCCTCTTTTACCAATAATAATACCGGGTCTCGCTGTATGAATTGAGACAACAAAATTTTCAGCTGATCTTTCAAGCTCTATTTTACTTATAGAAGCATTTTTAAGATTTTTCTTAAAATATTCTCTTACTTTTAAGTCTTGGATTAGATAAGTAGAGAAATCTTTACCCTTTGCATACCAATTAGCATTTTGCTTCTTGGATGTTCCTAATCTGAAACCAATTGGATTAACTTTTTGTCCCATTATTTCGCCCCTTCAGCTAATATAATTTCAATATGGCATGACGGTTTGATGATCCTATCTGCTCTTCCTCTTGCTCTAGGCTTCATTCTCTTTAGTCTCATACCTTGATTAACTATTATTGTTTTAACTGATAATAAATCTACATCAGCATTGTTATTATTTTCTGCATTAGCAATAGCAGACTCTAGTAATTTCTTAATAATTGCAGAACCTTTTTGTTTATTAAAAACTAAGAAATCCATTGCTTCTTGAACTGATTTTCCTCTAATTGCATTAGCAACTAAGCCAGCTTTCTGAGGTGACAGTCTAGTGCCTTTTAAATATGCTCTTGTTTCCATTATTTAGCCTTCCTATCGCCTGAATGCATTTTGAAAGTTCTTGTCATGGAAAATTCACCTAACTTATGACCAACCATATCTTCATTGATATAGACTGGAATATGCTGTCTTCCGTTATGAACTGCAATAGTTAATCCAACCATTGATGGATTAATCATTGATCTTCTTGACCAAGTTTTGATAGGTCTCTTGTCGTTTGAAGCCAAAGCAGCCTCAATTTTCTTTTCAAGAGATAAATCTATAAACGGTCCTTTTTTTAGTGATCTTGGCATAGTCTACTTCCTGCT
Organism: uncultured Gammaproteobacteria bacterium; assembly: GCA_913050015.1. GTDB lineage: Bacteria > Pseudomonadota > Gammaproteobacteria > Magnimaribacterales > D2472 > SCGC-AAA076-P13. The sequence continues at coordinate 23,229 of CAJXAZ010000002.1, read as the reverse complement.
TCCTCTTCTTCTTATAATAAGGTCATTTGTTCGTTTGTTCTTTCTAGTCTTATACCCTTTAGTTGGCACACCCCATGGAGTAGAAGGATGTCTTCCACCTGAAGTTCTTCCTTCACCACCACCATGTGGATGGTCTACAGGGTTCATCGCAACCCCTCTAACAGTAGGTCTAACACCTCTCCATCTTTTAGCTCCAGCTTTACCTAAAGATCTAAGATTATTTTCAGCATTTGATACAGATCCTAATGTTGCTCTACATTCCCATAGAACCTTTCTAGTCTCACCAGATTGAAGTCTTAATGTTGCATAAATACCTTCTTTAGCAATAAGCCTTGCTGATGTACCTGCACTTCTTGCGATCTGAGCACCTTTAAGAGGCTTTAATTCAACACAATGTATATTAGTTCCTAAAGGAATATCCTTTAGTTTCATAGAATTACCGACTTTTATTTCACACTTGTCAGCAGAAATAATCTTATCGCCAATATTTAATTTAGCTGGAGCGATTATGTACTTTCTTTCTCCATCTGCATAAAGCATCAAAGCAATATGAGCTGATCTATTAGGATCGTATTCTATTCTTTCAACTGTAGCTGGAATATCAAACTTATCTCTTTTAAAGTCTATTATTCTGTAATGCTGTTTATGGCCACCACCTTGGTGTCTTACAGTTATTCTTCCGTTGTTATTTCTTCCACCATTCTTGGATTTAGCTTGTGTTAAAGATTTAAATGGCTTTCCTTTATAAAGATCGCTCTTAATCTGAATGACACCACGTCTCCCTGGACTGGTCGGTTTAGCTTTTACTATTGCCATGATTAGTTAATACCCTCGAACTGAATCTCTGAATCTTTACTTAAAGATACAAAGGCTTTTTTATAATCTGATCTTTTGTGAACACCGTTTTTATTTCTCTTTCTTTTACCTTTCACAATTGAAGTTGTTACCTTAGTAACTTCAACCTTAAATAATTCCTCAACAGCTTTCTTGATTTCTCTTTTGTTCGCAGTTAAGTCAACTTTAAAAACAACTTGTTTATTTAGCTCACCAACTCTAGCTGCTTTTTCAGTAACTATTGGGGCTTTAATTAAAGTAAATAATTTTTCGTTATGCATCTATCCACTCCTCAATTTTTTTGAAGGCTTCAGCAGTAACAGCTACTTTATGAGCCTTTAGTAATGAAACTGGATTTATCTCTCTAACAGTAATAGCTTCAACATTTGGTATGTTTCTAGTAGATAAGTAGAAATTTACATCTAACTCATCAGTAATTATTAATACCTTGCTTAATGAAAACTCTTTTAAGAAATCATATATAGCTTTAGTTTTAGGTTTTTCAAGAACTGGATTTTCAATTGCAACTAATCTATTTTGTCTAAGTAGCTCTGAAAATATAGATCTGATTGCAGCTTTATACATTTTCTTGTTAATTTTCTTGCTGTAATCTCTTGGAGTCGCAGCAAAAGCAACACCACCACCTCTCCAAAGAGGACTTCTAATTGTTCCTGCTCTAGCTCTACCTGTACCTTTCTGAGCGTAAGGCTTTTTACCACCACCACGAACTTCAGATCTAGTCTTTTGTTTGGAAGTTCCTTGACGGGAACCTGCCATATAGCTTACAACAGCCTGATGAATTAAAGACTCGTTAAAATCTTTGCTAAAAGCATTATCAGATATATTAATATCTTTAGTCTTTGTATTTGATAGTAATTCTATTTTCATGATTTTTTAAGCGCTGGTTTGATTTTTAAATCAGATCCATTGAAACCTGGAACTGCACCTTTAATATATAAAACGTTATTTTCAACATCAAGATCAACGATCTTCAAACTCTGAATAGTTTTTTGCTCATGACCCATGTGACCTGACATCTTTTTACCTTTCCAAACTCTACCAGGTGTTTGACACTGACCAATAGAACCGTGGGCTCTATGAGATAGCGAGTTACCGTGAGTAGCGTCTTGCATAGCAAAGTTATGACGCTTAATAACACCAGCGTAACCTTTACCTTTTGATGTGCCTGTTACATCAACATACTGACCAACTTCAAACATATCAGCAGTTAAATGTGCTCCAACTTTAAACTCATCAGAGATTTCTTTATCAGATCTAAATTCTGCCAGAATACCTGGTGTAAGATTAATCTTTTTAAAGAATTCACTTTTTGATTTGTTAACATTGTTCGATTTTGTAACTTTAGATACAACAAAAGCATTATATCCATCTCTTTTAGATGTTTTAATGTCTGCTAAAAAGTTACCACAAACCGAAATTGCAGTTACTGGGATTGCTGCTCCGTCTTCAAGAAAAAGACGTGACATGCCAGCTTTTTTACCTATTAAGCCTATGCTCAATTTAATCTCCTTTTACGGGGCTTATAACCCTCTATGGCCGCGTTCGCGTTAAATAAATGAATTAACCCAAGCTTATTTGAACGTCTACCCCTGAAGATAGATCTAATTTCATCAAAGCATCAACTGTTTTATCAGTTGGTTGGATTATATCCATAAGTCTTTTATATGTAACAATCTCATACTGGTCTCTTGCATCTTTATCTTTATGCGGAGATTTCAATATGGTTGTTCTCTCTTTTTTAACTGGTAAAGGTATTGGTCCATTGACAATTGCGCCTGTTTTTTTAACAGTCTCAACTATTAATTTAGCTGAAGCATCTATCAGTCTGTAATCAAAAGCTTTAAGCCTAATTCTGATTGATTGATTCTCCATTTTTACCTTTATTTATCCTATTAAATTATTCTTACTCACATTGTGCTTATTGCAAAATGTGGCGTATTCTAAGCTCATACTAGCTATACGTCAACAATATTGACGTCATTTACTAATATAATTTATGAGTTTTTTAATTGCTCAGCAATCATTTTAGGAACTTCACCATATTTAGTGAATTCCATTGTAAATGTTGCTCTACCTTGAGTAGCAGATCTTAGGTCTGTGGCATATCCAAACATCTCAGCCAAAGGCACTTCCGAAGAAACCTCTTTACCAGATGGAATATCATCCATACCTAAAATAATACCTCTTCTTCTATTAAGATCTCCAACTACGTCTCCCATATGATCCTCAGGTGTCACTACAACTACCTTCATTATAGGCTCAAGAACTGCTGGGTTTGCCTTCAAAGCGCCATCTTTAAGAGCATATGATCCTGCAATTTTAAATGCCATTTCATTGGAATCAACATCATGGAATGAACCATCAAATAATGTAGCTCTAAGTGCTAATAATGGATATCCAGCAATGCAACCATTTTTCATTTGCTCTTGAATACCTTTATTAACAGCTGGGATATATTCCTTAGGAACCGATCCACCAACAATCTTATCTACAAATTCATATTCATCATCAAGTCCTAGAGGTTCAAGTTTTAACCATACGTGTCCATACTGGCCTTTACCTCCACTCTGTCTAACAAATTTGCCTTCGATCTCTACAGTTTCCTTAATTGTTTCTCTATAAGAAACTTGAGGTTTACCTATATTAGCTTCTACTGAAAACTCTCTTCTCATCCTGTCAACAAGAACATCTAAGTGAAGCTCTCCCATTCCGGATATGATTGTTTGGCCTGACTCTTCGTCACTATGAACTCTAAAGGAAGGATCCTCTTGAGCTAGTTTACCTAAAGCTAATGACATTTTTTCTTGGTCTGGTTTTGATTTAGGTTCAACAGCAACCGATATTACAGGTTCTGGGAAATCCATTCTTTCTAATACAATTGGTTTATCTGGATTAGACAACGTATCACCAGTAGTAACATCTTTAAGTCCTATACAGGCTGCAATATCCCCTGCTCTAACTTCTTTTATTTCTTCTCTGTTATTGGCATGCATCTGAACCATTCTTCCAACTCTTTCTTTCTTTTGCTTGGTTGAGTTAACAACAGCATCACCTACATTTAAAACACCTGAATAAACTCTGATAAATGTTAATGTTCCAACAAAAGGATCAGTAGCAATTTTAAAGGCAAGAGCTGAGAAAGGTTCTTCGTCAGATGATTTTCTTACATCTTCAACTTCATCTTCTTGACTATTATTTGGGATAACGCCTGTTATTGCTTTAACTTCATCTGGTGCAGGAAGAAATTCGATAACCGCATCTAGCATGGCTTGGACGCCTTTATTTTTAAAAGCTGAACCGCATAAACCTACTATTAATTCATTAGCAAGCGATCTAATTCTAAGACCTGCTTTAATTTGTTCGATGGACAACTCACCAGATTCAAGATATGTATCCATTAGTTCTTCGTTAGCTTCAGCCGCAGCTTCTACCATCTCTTCTCTTAACTCATTACATCTCTCTAAGAGCTCTGCAGGAATTTCTTTGGAATCAAATGTAAGACCTTGATCCTCTTCGTTCCAGTAAATAGCGCGCATGTTGATTAAATCAACAACGCCTTTAAAATCTTCTTCTTCACCAATGTTGTATTGAATTGGAACAATGTTAGCGCCAAGTCTGTCTTTGATTTGAGCTACAACTCTATCAAAGTTTGCTCCAGCCCTGTCCATTTTATTAACAAAAACAATTCTAGGTACTTCGTATCTATTAGCTTGTCTCCATACAGTTTCTGATTGAGGTTCAACTCCTGATGTAGCACAAAAAACTACTACAGCACCATCTAGAACTCTTAGAGATCTTTCTACTTCAATTGTGAAATCAACGTGACCTGGTGTGTCAATAATATTGATTCTGTGCTGTGGAAACTGTTGCTCCATACCACTCCAAAAACATGTAGTAGCAGCAGAGGTAATTGTTATTCCTCTTTCTTGCTCCTGCTCCATCCAATCCATAGTAGCCGCGCCATCATGAACTTCACCAATTTTATGAGATAAACCAGTATAAAAAAGAACCCTTTCTGTTGTAGTAGTCTTACCTGCATCAACGTGGGCACAAATCCCAACATTACGATATTTGTTTAAAACAATTTGTCTAGCCATAATTTATACTTGATTAATGATTAACGATTAAAATCTAAAGTGAGAGAAAGCTTTGTTAGCTTCAGCCATTTTATGAACATCTTCTCTTTTCCTTACAGCAGATCCTTTTTTCTGAGATGCATCCATTAGCTCGCCGGCCAATCTAAGGTTCATATTTTTTTCACTTCTTTTACGAGCAGCTTCAACAATCCATCTCATTGCAAGTGCTTGTCTTCTTGATGGTCTAATTTCGATAGGTACTTGATAGTTTGCACCACCTACTCTTCTAGATTTAACCTCAACAACTGGACTAACTTCGTCTAAAGCTTTCATAAAAATTCCCAATGGGTCTTCTTTTAAAGTCTTTTCAACTTGTTCAAAAGCTCCATAAACAATTTTCTCAGCAATAGACTTTTTACCGTCTTTCATTAAGTTATTCATGAACTTAGCAAGAATTATATCTTTGTATTTAGGATCTGGTAAAACTTTTCTTTTCTCGGGACTTCTTCTTCTTGGCATAATTATTTACCTTTTTTGGCTCCATATTTAGATCTTCTTTGTTTACGATTAGCAACACCAGATGTATCTAGTGTTCCTCTAACTGTGTGATATCTGACACCAGGTAGATCTTTTACTCTTCCACCTCGAATTAGTACCAATGAATGTTCTTGAAGATTGTGCCCCTCTCCACCAATATATGATGTAACTTCAAAGCCACTTGTCAGCCTAACTCTGCATACTTTTCTTAAAGCAGAATTCGGTTTCTTTGGAGTAGTTGTATAAACACGAGTGCAGACACCTCTTCTTTGAGGACATGCAACAAGTGCGGGAACGTCAGTCTTTCTAACCTTAGGGTTTCTAGACTTTTTAATTAATTGATTTACTGTAGCCATAATTTTATTTTTAGTTAGATCGCGATTCTATAGAGCATGTTAGTCGCGGTCAAGATTATTCCTCGTTTTCTTGAAGACCTTCCCTTAGAGCTGCTTCTATATCATCAGCAGATAAGGTTGTTTCATCAATATCGTTTTGTTTTTTATTCTTCAATTTGTCATGGAAAGCCATACCTGTTCCAGCAGGTATTAGTCTTCCAACAACAACATTTTCTTTAAGACCTCTTAGATGATCTTTCTTACCAGTAACTGCAGCTTCAGTTAAAACTCTAGTTGTTTCCTGGAATGATGCGGCAGATATAAATGAATCTGTTGATAGAGAAGCTTTGGTAATACCAAGCAACACTCTTTCAAACTCAGCAGGAGTTTTTCCAGATTTCTCAACTTTTGCATTTTCTTCTTTAAGTTCTGCATAACTAACTACATCGCCTTGGATAAACTTAGTATCACATCCGTCTACGATTAAAGCTTTTCTTAACATCTGTCTTAGTATTGTTTCAATATGCTTATCGTTGATTGATACACCTTGCAGTCTATAAACATCTTGTATTTCGTTGACAATAAAGTTTGTAAGAGCAGGAATACCTTTCAATCTTAAAATATCATGAGGGCTATAAGGACCATCAGAAATAATATCTCCTTTAGAAATTCTTTCCCCTTCAAAAACAGACAATGTTCTGTGCTTCGGAATTAACATTTCAGTATTTTGAGTTTTCTTAGTAGATCCCTCTGGAGTAATTACAAGTCTAATCTTACCTTTAGTTTCTTTTCCAAAAGAAATAATACCTGTTTCTTCTGATAGAACAGATGCATCCTTTGGTTTTCTAGCTTCAAATAAGTCAGCAACTCTAGGTAGTCCACCAGTAATATCTTTAGTTTTTGATGCAACTAAAGGCATTCTAGCGATAACTTCACCAGCTGTTAGCTTTTGACCGTCTCTTAAATTAACTAGTCCGCCTGCTGGTAATGGATATTCTGCAGGGACTTTAAAGTCGCCTATTATTACCGGCTTACCTTTGGAGTCGACAATCAGAACCTTAGGTGCTAATTCTCTTCCCGCAGTTGGTCTTTCTGATACGTCTATGATTTCAATACTTGAGAGTCCTGTCAGTTCATCCATTTGCTCTCTAACTGTTATTCCATCTTCGATATCGACGAATTTAATTTTTCCAGATGCTTCAGCAATAATTGGACGTGTATAAGGATCCCATGAAGCAACTTTAGTACCAATCTTAAGATCAGCATTATTTTTAACTTCTAATGTAGCTCCGTAAGGGACTTTATATTGCTCAGTTATTTTACCGTTAGGTTCTGTAATTGTTGCCATACCATTTCTTGAAACAACAACCTCAAGTTTATCTTTGTTAGTAACTGTTTTCATCTCATCAGAAAACGTAACAACACCTAGGTTTTTATTGAAAATAGCATTATCTTCAGAGGTACTTGATGCAGCTCCTCCGATGTGGAAGGTACGCATAGTTAGCTGTGTTCCAGGCTCACCAATTGACTGAGCGGCCACAACACCTACTGCTTCACCTCTATGAACTAAATGACCTCTAGCTAAGTCTCTTCCATAACATGATGAACAGACCCCAATAGAAGCCTCACATGTCATAGGAGATCTAACTTTTAAAGTAGATAGATTTAATGAATCAATACTGTCAACAGCATCTTCATCGAGCATAGTATCTTTAGCAAATAGTTCTTTGCCATCTGCATCTACTATAGGCTCTGCAATAACTCTTCCTAAGATCCTATCTGTAAGTGCTTGAATAATCTCTCCACCATCAATAATAGAGGTAACAGTGATTGATTCAGATGTACCACAATCTGCTATGTTAATAACAGAATCCATTGAAACATCACACAATCTTCTTGTTAAATAACCTGAGTTAGCTGTTTTAAGAGCTGTATCTGCAAGACCTTTTCTGGCCCCATGGGTTGATATAAAGTACTGAAGAACTGATAAACCTTCTCTAAAGTTAGCTGTAATAGGCGTTTCTATAATAGATCCATCCGGCTTAGACATAAGTCCTCTCATTCCTGAAAGCTGTCTAATCTGAGCAGGGGAACCCCTCGCTCCTGAATCTGCATATATATATACTGAGTTAAAAGATGATTGTTCTACTTTTTCTCCCTCAGGAGTAGTAGCTGTTTCCATACTAATTTTTTCCATCATAGCTTTTGCTACTTGTTCATTAGCTCTAGACCAGATATCAATAACTTTGTTATATCTTTCTCCTCTAGTAACTAGGCCTGAATCAAATTGCTTCTCAATAGCTTTAACTTCTTTTTCAGATGTTTCAATAATTTTTGATTTTTCATCTGGGATAACAAAGTCATTAACACCAATTGAAGAACCTGATCTTGTTGAAAAATCAAAACCTAAATACATAAGTTGATCAGCAAAAATAACAGTCTTTTTGAGACCGCCTTTTCTATAGGAAATATCTACTAATTTTGATATTAATTTCTTATTTAGTACTTTGTTTATATTTTCAAAACCTACTTCTACAGGAGTAATTCTCCATATTAGAACTCTTCCAACAGTAGATTCTTGGATAGATGTTTCACCATTTACATCTGTTATTCTTACTTTAACTGGTGAATGAACATTCAATGTCTCAGTTCCAAAAGCTCTTAGGACCTCATCAGGATCACTGAAAACTCTTCCACCGCCAGTAGCACTAGCGTTATCACGAGTCATATAATAAAGACCCAGAACAATATCTTGAGTTGGACTAATTACAGGAGACCCATCAGCTGGTGATAGTATGTTGTTAGTAGACATCATTAGAGCTCTTGCTTCTAGCTGAGCTTCTAAAGTTAATGGTACGTGGACAGCCATTTGGTCGCCATCAAAATCAGCGTTAAATGCAACACAAACAAGAGGATGCAACTGAATAGCTTTTCCTTCTATCAGTTTTGGTTCAAATGCCTGCAAGCCCAATCTATGCAATGTAGGAGCTCTGTTAAGCATGACCGGATGCTCTCTAATAACATCTTCAAGAACTTCCCATACTTCAGGAGTTTCTCTTTCTACAAGCTTCTTAGCAGCTTTAATAGTAGTAGCTAACTCTCTTTCTTCTAATTTACCATATACAAAAGGTTTAAATAGCTCGAGTGCCATTTTCTTAGGTAATCCACACTGATGCAATCTAAGTGTAGGACCTGAAACGATTACAGATCTTCCTGAATAATCTACTCTTTTACCTAAAAGGTTTTGTCTAAATCTTCCGCCTTTACCTTTAATCATATCAGCAAGGGACTTAAGTGGTCTTTTGTTTGTACCAGTAATAACTCTTCCTCTTCTTCCATTATCAAGAAGGGCATCCACTGATTCTTGAAGCATTCTTTTTTCATTTCTTACAATGATTTCAGGTGCGCTTAATTCAAGAAGTCTTTTTAATCTGTTATTTCTATTAATAACTCTTCTATATAAATCATTTAGATCTGAAGTTGCAAACCTTCCTCCTTCAAGAGGTACCAGAGGTCTTAAATCTGGCGGTAGAACAGGTAGTACGTTCATAACCATCCACTCAGGTCTATTTCCAGATTCGTTAAAAGCTTCTAAAAGTTTTAGTCTTTTAGACAGTTTCTTTAATTTTGTTTCTGAGTTAGTTTGAGGAATTTCTTCTCTTATGATTCTAATTTCATCATTTATATCGAGTTCTTCAAGTAAAATTTGAACAGCCTCTGCGCCCATTCCAGCTGAGAATTCATCACCAAATTCTTCATACTTTTCAACCCATTCTTCTTCTGTCAGGATTTGGCCTTTCTCTAGTTCAGTAAGACCAGGATCAGTAACTATATAACTTTCAAAATATAGAACTCTTTCTATCTCTCTTAAAGTTGTATTTAATAATAGTCCGATTCTAGATGGAAGTGACTTAAGAAACCAAATATGAGCAACAGGAGCTGCTAAATCAATATGGCCCATTCTTTCTCTTCTAACTTTAGCAAGAGTGACTTCTACTCCACATTTCTCACAAACGACTCCTCTATGCTTCATACGCTTGTACTTACCACAAATACATTCGTAATCCTTTATAGGTCCAAATATTTTGGAACAAAACAAACCATCTCTTTCAGGTTTAAAAGTTCTGTAGTTTATAGTTTCAGGTTTTTTAACTTCGCCAAATGACCAAGATTTAATTACTTGAGGAGAAGCTAGCCCTGCAGAAATGGTAGTGAAATCATCCTGCCCTTGTTTTAATGAATTTAATAAGTCTCTCAATTTTATCTCCTAGTTTTCTGAATCTAATTCGAGGTTAATTCCCAATGATTTAATTTCTTTGCTAAGAACATTAAATGATTCGGGTATAGCAGCATCCATTTCATATTTTCCGGCAACAATGTTTTTATACATCTTCGTTCTTCCAGCCACATCATCAGATTTAACTGTTAACATTTCTTGAAGAGTGTATGAAGCACCATAGGCTTCTAGAGCCCAAACTTCCATTTCACCAAATCTCTGACCACCAAATTGCGCTTTACCACCTAACGGTTGCTGAGTAACTAAACTATAAGAACCTGTGGATCTTGCATGCATTTTGTCATCAACCAAATGGTTTAGTTTGATGATATACATGTAACCTACTGTTACAGGTCTATCAAACTTAGTTCCTGTCCTGCCATCGTATAAAGTAAATTGACCAGACTCTGGTAAATCTGCTAATTTTAATAGATCTTTAACTTCGCTTTCTTTTGCTCCATCAAACACTGGTGTAGCTATCGGAAGTCCATCCCTAAGATTATTTGCAAGTTCAAGTATCTCAGTATTATTAAATGAGTTTATATCCTCTTTATTAGCGGCATTAGTGTTGTATAGCTTATCTAGATATTCTTTAAGCTCAGCTGGTTTTGCGTTGGCTTTCAACATATTGTCAATTTTTTTACCAATGCCTTTAGCAGCACAACCCATGTGAGTTTCTAGTATCTGTCCAACATTCATCCTAGAAGGAACTCCAAGTGGGTTTAGCACCACATCAACTGGATCTCCATTTTCATCATACGGCATATCTTCAACAGGCATAATTTCTGAAATAACACCCTTATTACCATGACGACCAGCCATTTTATCACCTGGCTGAATTCTTCTCTTGATAGCTAAATAAACTTTAACAATCTTGATAACTCCTGGCGCAAGGTCGTGACCTCGGATAATTTTAGCTCTTTTAGCTTCGTATCTAGCTTGAATATCTTTGACATAAGCGTTGTAGCTTTTTTCTGTATCTTCAATTACATCATTAGTACTATCTTCAGCTGTTCTGATTGAGAATATGTCATTAAGAATAAGAGATTCTAGTAGTTCACTTGTTAGAACATCACCTTTTTTCAGACCATTTCCTTTAAGTGCTTTCTTATCTTTAAGAAGTTCACATAATCTTGTCTTAGTAGCTTGCTCTACAACAGAAGCTTCATCATCTGAATTTTTCTTTGTTTCATCTAAATGATCTTGTTCAATTGCTTGTGTTCTTTCATCTTTCTCAACACCATCTCTAGTAAATACCTCAACACCAATTACGGTTCCTTTAGAACTGGCTCTTTGAGAAGTATCTTTCACATCAGATGCTTTTTCACCAAAAATAGCTCGTAATAGTTTCTCTTCTGGTGATAGTTGAGTTTCTCCTTTAGGAGTAATTTTACCAACTAAGATGTCACCCGGATCTACTTCTGCTCCGACATAAACCATTCCACATTCATCTAGTTTATTAAGAGATCCTTCTCCAACATTCGGAATGTCAGCTGTAATTTCTTCTGATCCCAGTTTTGTATCACGTGCAACACAGACAATTTCTTGAATATGTATAGATGTAAATCTATCTTCTCTAGCAACTTTTTCAGATATCAATATTGAATCTTCAAAGTTATATCCATTCCAAGGCATGAATGCGATTCTAATATTTTGACCTAAAGCAAGCTCTCCATTATCTATAGAAGGACCATCTGCAAGTACATCACCAGCTTTAACAATATCACCAACTCTCACGATTGGTTTTTGATTAATACATGTATTTTGGTTTGATCTAGTGTACTTAATAAGATTGTATACATCAGCAGCTGATTTAGCTTTTTTGTCTGTAACTCTTACAACGATTCTAGCTGCATCAACATTCTCAACAACACCAGAATGTTTGGCTACGATACAAACACCTGAGTCTCTTGCTACAACAGACTCAAGACCAGTACCAACTAATGGCTTTTCAGCTCTTAGAACTGGAACTGCTTGACGCTGCATATTTGATCCCATTAAAGCCCTGTTAGCATCATCATGCTCTAGGAAAGGGATTAATGAAGCAGCAATAGATACTACCTGTTGAGGTGATACATCCATTAGATCGACTCTTTCTGGAGACATTAACTCAAATTCACTTGCATGCCTTACAGCTACAAGATCATCAACAAACTTATTATCTTTATCTAAAGTAACACTGGCCTGAGCAATAACATACTCTGACTCGTCAATTGCAGATAAGTACATAATCTCATCAGTTACTTTTCCATCTACAACTTTTCTATATGGAGTTTCAATAAAACCATACTGATTAGTTCTTGAATATGATGCAAAAGAGTTAATAAGACCAATGTTTGGTCCTTCTGGAGTTTCAATTGGGCAAACTCTTCCGTAATGAGTTGGATGAACGTCCCTAACCTCAAAACCAGCTCTTTCTCTTGTTAGCCCGCCGGGTCCTAGTGCAGAAACTCTTCTTTTATGAGTAATTTCAGATAGTGGATTATTTTGATCCATGAACTGAGATAACTGACTTGAACCAAAGAACTCTTTAATTGCAGCAGTTACTGGTTTAGCATTGATTAGATCTTGCGGACCTAACTCATCCGCCTCAGCCATACTTAATCTTTCTCTAACGGCTCTTTCAACCCTTATTAGGCCTACTCTAAACTGATTAGCAGTCATTTCTCCTACAGATCTGACCCTTCTATTTCCAAGGTGATCAATATCATCAACAATATCATGACCGTCTCTAATATTTACTATTCCCTTCATTACTTCAATAATGTCTTCTTTATCAAGTGTATGTGGGCTTTCTTTCTCACCGTCTAGCTTTAAACGTCTGTTAAATTTCATTCTTCCAACTTCAGAAAGATCATATCTCTCTTCATTAAAGAATAAGTTGTTAAATAATGTTTCAGCAGAATCTTTGGTTGGCGGTTCGCCAGGTCTCATCATTCTGTAAATCTCTACAAGAGCTTCAAGTCTATTTGAAGTAGGATCTGATCTAAGTGTGTTTGAAATATAAGGCCCTTTATCTAATTCATTGATGAAAAGACATTTAATTTCAACAACATTATTTTCCTTAAGCGATTCAAGGACCGTCATGTCTATTTCTGTATTAGCAGAAAATAATACTTCCCCAGTTTCTTTATTGAAAATATCTTTAGATAAGACCTTTCCAATTAAGTATTCTTCAGAAAGAGTTATCTCATTAACTTTTGAGCTTGATAATTCTTTAATATGCCTAGCTGTAATTCTTTTTCCAGCCTCTACATAAACTTTACTTTTAACTTTAATATCAACTGATAAAGTTTCGCCTCTTAATCTCTCTGGGATTAGAGCAAGCTTTACAGTTTGTTTATCAAGAGTGAAGAGATCCTCTTCATAGAACTCTGATAAAATTTCTTCCGTACCCATATCCAAAGCTCTTAGCATTATGGTTGCAGGTATCTTTCTTCTTCTGTCTATTCTACTGAATAAGATATCTTTAGGATCAAATTCAAAATCAAGCCATGAGCCTCTGTAAGGAATTACCCTTGCAGAATATAAAACCTTTCCAGATGAATGAGTTTTTCCTTTGTCATGATCATAGAAAACACCAGGTGATCTATGAAGCTGAGCAACGACGACTCTTTCAGTTCCGTTAACAACAAAAGAGGCATCATCAGTCATTAATGGAACTTCGCCCATAAATACTTCGCCTTCTTTTATATCCTTAACTTCTTTAAAGTTTGACTCTCTATCATAAAGAACTAATTTAACTTTAATTCTTAAAGGAGCTGAGTAAGATAAACCTTGTACAAGACATTCCTGCACATCATAGGTATTCTTACCGAGCTCATAAGAAACATATTCAAGAGCAGCATTCCCTGAAACACTTTTAATAGGAAATAAAGATTTAAAAACCTCTTCAAGTCCTTGTTTTTTTCTTGCTTCAGGTGCCGTATCAGCCTGCAAAAATTCAGAATAAGATTTAGTTTGAGTTTCAACAAGATTAGGAAGATCCATTACCTTTTTGAAAGTACCAAAGTTTTTTCTTATTCTTTTCTTTTCTGTATAACTGTATGACATAAATGCGACCTTTTTTTAATATTTATATGTTATTAGTTCTATTTAGCTTCAGCTGTTGCGCCTGCTTCGATTAACTGAGTAACCATTGCATCTGCATCATCCTTACTTGCGCCTTCTTTTACAGTAGTTGGAGCACCATCTACCATATCTTTAGCTTCTTTTAATCCAAGACCAGTTATAGCTCTTACAGCTTTAATTACTTGAACTTTTTGAGCTCCGGCTGCTGTTAATACAACGTCAAAAGCACTCTGCTCTTCAGCTGCTGGAGCATCTGCGCCACCTGCTGCTGGTGCTGCTGCAACTGCTGCTGCGGCTGTAACACCAAACTTCTCTTCAATTGCAGAAATAAGATCTACAAGATCCATTACTGACATTTCTTCTATAGTTTTTAAAATATCTTCTTTACTAGTTGCCATTCTAATTCTCCTTATAATTTAGGCTTATGCCTGTTTTTTGTCTTGAACTGCTGATAAAACTCTAGCCAGTTTAGTTGGTACTTCATTTAATAAAGTAGCAAACTTACTGATTGGAGCCTGCAACACATTTGCAATAAGGCCATAAGCCTCATCCTTAGATGGAAGACTAGCTAGAATATCTATCTGATCTCCATTAAGTAATTGCCCTTCAACAACTAAAGCCTTGATCTCTAAAGCATCAAAGTTCTTAGCATATGTTTTAAGCAATTTAGCAGCTGCACCTGGCTCTTCGAAAGAAAAAGCAAATAATGACGGTCCAACTAGGACCTCGTCGGAACAACCAAAGTCAGTACCTTCAAATGCTAATTTAGCAAGAGAGTTCTTGATTATTTGGATATGTATTCCAGCTTGAGTAGCTTTCGCTCTTACTTCTGATAACTCAGTAACCTTTAGGCCCCTTGCATCTGAAATAACTAAAGAAGATGCAGTAGATGCAACCTCTTTGACTTCTCCAACTATTCTTTCTTTTTCACTTTTCGATAACGCCACAGCATTTCTCCTGTTTAAGCCTTTCGGCTATTCGGCGACAAATTGCGAAATTACAATTTGAACACCACCTACGTAGGAAATTAAGTCTTTCGACACCTACGGTCTTTGACGGCTGCGATAAACGCAACTATCTAGCAATATAATTTCTTATAATGCTAAAACTTATACCAGCTCTGATGCGTGTATTTTTATACCTGGTCCCATAGTGCTACTTAGAGCAATACTACCAATAAAAATACCCTTAGCAGAAGCGGGTTTTAATTTTTTTACTTCATCAATTAAAGCAGTTGCATTAGTTTGAAGTTTAGTAACATCAAATGATACCTTGCCAATGCTTCCATGAATAATTCCATTTTTATCTGTTCTAAATCTTACCTGACCTGCTTTGACATTATTAACTGCAGTCGCGACATCATCAGAAACAGTTCCTGTTTTAGGATTAGGCATTAATCCCTTTGGTCCTAATACTTGACCTAATTTACCGACAACTTTCATTGCAGCATTAGTGGAAATAACCACATCAACTGAAATCTCTTCTTTAGAAAATTTTTCAGCTAAGTCATCCATTCCAACATGTTCAGCACCTGCAGCTTTTGCAGCTTCTGCTTGTTCGCCATCAGCGAATACAGCAACAGAGACTTGATTACCTAAACTATTAGGTAAAGTTACAGCACCTCTAACATTTTGATCTGATTTAGTTGGATCAACTCCTAATCTAATAGCAATATCAATAGATTCTTCAAATTTTGGAGATTTAACAGATTGCATAATATCTAAAGCTTCAGCTATAGAATAAGTTTGCTCTGGATTAACCTTTTCAAGGATAATTTTTTGTTTTTTTGTTACTTTACTCATAGATCTACCTCTACTCCCATGCTTCTAGCTGTTCCAGCTATAATTTTAACTGCTGCATCTATATCATTTGAATTAAGATCAGGTTCTTTTTGTTTTGCAATATCTTCTAATTGCGCTCTTGTTAGTTTTCCAACTTTTTCTTTGTTAGGTTCGCCGCTTCCTTTAGTAATACCTAAAGCTTTCTTAATTAGCGCAGCTGCAGGAGGAGTTTTAACTACGAAGGTAAAAGATTTATCTTCAAATACAGTTATAACAACTGGCAAAGGCATTCCTTTTTCAGCATTTTGTGTTTCAGCGTTAAATGCATTACAAAAATCCATTATGTTAACGCCAGCCTGACCCAATGCAGGTCCAACAGGAGGACTTGGATTAGCCCCGCCAGCAGGTATTTGTAATTTAAGAACACTTGCTATTTTTTTTGCCATTATGTTTTCTCTATTTGCATGAACTCTAGATCAACTGCTGTGGATCTACCTAAAATCTGTACTGCTACTTTTACTTTATTTCTTTCGTAATCGACGCTTTCAACAACTCCATTAAAGTCGTTAAATGGACCATCACAAACTCTTATAACTTCACCTGGTTCAAATAGAGTTTTAGGTGCAGGAGCATCTTCACCAACTTCAATTCTATTTACAATATTATTAACTTCATCTTCAGATATTGGAAGTGGTCTAACTTTAGTTCCACCAACAAAACCAGATATTCTTGGGGTTGATTGAACAAGTTGCCAAGAGTCGTCCTCTAGATCCATTTGAATTAAAATATATCCTGGGAAAAATTTTCTTTCAGTTGTTTTCTTTTGACCAGCTTTTAACTCAACAACTGTTTCTGTAGGAATGAGTATTTCACCAAACTTTGCTGAAAGATTGTTCAGCTCAATTTTTTCTTCTAAAGCAAGTTTAACTTTTTGCTCGTAGCCAGAATAAGCTTGTATTACATACCAATCCATAATGCTATCCCAATACCAATTTAGTTAAAAAACTTAAAAGTGATTCTAAAGCCCAGAAAAATAAACATAAAATAACAATTGCACTAAAAACTACTAAAAATGTTTGAGTAGTCTCCATCCTAGTTGGCCAAACGACCTTTCTTATTTCTTTTCTTGATTCTTTCATTAGTGTCAATGCATTAGAACCAAAAGTCGTGACAGATAATATACCCAGTCCAACTATAAATAAAAATACAACAGCTAAAACTCTATAAAGAAAAGCAAATTCACTAAAGTAACTATTACCAATGACAGCTGCACTAAATACCACAAGCGCAAGAAGCCACTTGAGGTTATCTATTGATTTTGATGCAGATCCGTTACTCATAAATTCCCTTTTTCAGTATCAAGTTAAATTGGCAGGCCAGGAGGGGCTCGAACCCACAACCCCCGGTTTTGGAGACCGGTACTCTACCAATTGAGCTACTGGCCTAAAACACATTTTCATATTCTTCAGAGACAAGTAAGCCGAGACACAATGGCCTCGGCTATATAGTCAATTTTTACTCAATAATTTTTGCTACTACACCACGACCAACAGTTCTTCCGCCTTCTCTAATTGCAAACTTAAGACCTACGTCCATAGCAATAGGAGCGATTAGTGTAACTACCATATCTAAGTTATCACCAGGCATAACCATCTCAACTCCGCTAGGAAGTTCACATGCACCTGTTACATCTGTAGTTCTAAAATAAAACTGAGGTCTGTAATTATTCATAAATGGAGTGTGTCTTCCACCCTCTTCTTTAGTTAATACAAGGATATTTGCTTCAAATTTAGTATGAGGAGAAATTGCACCTGGCTTAGAAAGCACTTGGCCTCTTTCAACTGCATCTCTCTCAACACCTCTTAATAGGACACCACAGTTTTCACCTGCACGACCCTCATCAAGAGATTTTCTGAACATTTCAACACCAGTACATGTAGTTGTTGCTGTATCTTTGATACCAATAATTTCTAATGGATCACCAGTATTAACAATACCAGCTTCGATTCTTCCAGTTACAACAGTTCCTCTTCCTGAAATTGTAAACACATCTTCAATAGGCATTAGGAAAGGAAGATCAGTTGGTCTTTCTGGCTCTTCAACAAATGAATCAAGAGTTTCAATTAGTTTAACAACTGAAGGAACTCCGATTTCAGAAGTATCACCTTCTAGAGCTTTAAGAGCACTACCAACAATAATTGGAGTGTCATCACCTGGGAAGTCATATTCAGTTAGTAGTTCTCTGATTTCCATTTCAACAAGTTCAATCATTTCTGGATCATCATTTTGATCAGCTTTGTTCATATAGACAACTATCTGCTTAACACCAACTTGGTTACATAATAGTAAATGCTCTCTAGTTTGAGGCATAGGACCATCAGCAGCACTAACAACAAGGATAGCTCCATCCATTTGAGCAGCACCAGTAATCATGTTTTTAACATAATCGGCGTGACCTGGACAATCTACGTGAGCGTAATGACGAATAGGAGAGATATACTCAACGTGAGAAGCGGCAATAGTAATACCTCTTTCTCTTTCTTCTGGAGCATTATCAATATTTGCAAAGTCAACGGCTTCTCCACCGAAAACTTCAGAAGCAACTTTAGTAAGTGCTGCTGTTAATGTTGTTTTACCATGATCAACGTGACCAACTGTACCTACATTTACGTGGGGTAACGTTCTTTCGAATTTTTCTCTTGCCATCTTTTGCCTCTCTAAATATTATTTTTATAAAATGGAGCTCATAACCGGACTTGAACCGGTGACCTCTTACTTACCAAGCAAGTGCTCTACCACTGAGCTATATGAGCTCGGATATGTAGCATCCCATTTTAAGGTGGCGTATTATCCCTCTAAAAAGTTATAAACTCAACCCCTTATTTGTAGATAAAAATTGGATTAGTTTTATTAAAGAATATAAGACAAGAATATATGGTGGAGAGGGTAGGATTCGAACCTACGTAGCCGAAGCGGCAGATTTACAGTCTGCTGGTATTAACCACTCACCCACCTCTCCATTTCAAGGAAGCTATTTTTGTTCTAGAATGGATTGAAGTCAACTATTTTCTTACATTGAATACATTTAATAAATCTAAAATACTTAAAAACATACCTGCTGAAAGGCTTAAATTAAGCTTATTTGACACAATAGACTCCACAAATGCAGAGTGTAAAAGAATAGTTCTAGAAAAAGATATTCATGTAATTATCTCTAATGAGCAAACTCATGGAAAAGGAAGAGTTGGAAAAATTTGGTCAAGTCCAAACTCTGGAAATATATATATGTCTATTGCTTACAAGGGCTTGCTTCAAAAAGCTCCTTTAAGTTTAATAGTAGGTATTATTTGCCAGAGATCTATCAAGCAATTAATAGGATCAGATTTGATTGGTCTTAAATGGCCAAATGACATTATTTTTTCAACAAAAAAAGTTGGTGGAATACTTATTGAAAAAGAAATCATGGGACAGGATGTTCTTAACATTATTGGAATTGGGTTAAATTTAAACCTCCCTAATAAAGAATTATGGTGGGGAGATCTTTCTTCTTTCAATTTAGAGTCAAAAAGAAACGAGCTTATTAATAATATTATTATCGAACTTATTAATTTTATTGATAATGATATGGATCAATGGGTCGAGGAATGGGAGGACCTTTGTATACATATGAACTCTCAAATTAATATAAAACAAAATAATAAAATCATAGATTCTGGAATTTTTACTGGTATTAATGAAGATGGCAGTGTAAAAATAGCATCCAAAGACGGTAATATAAAAAAATATGAGTTTGGTGAAATTTCAATTGATGGAGTCTATTAAATAAATGAATCATTTTATAAATAACAACCCCTTAAATGGTGCTTATTCAGAGAACTATAAAAGAGTTCTTTTTGGTGCTGGCTGCTTCTGGGGAGTAGAAAGAAAATTTTGGCAATTAGATGGAATCTGGGTGACCTCAGTTGGCTATGCTGGCGGCAATACTCAAAATCCTACCTATGAAGATGTTTGTTACAAAGAGACTGGTCATGTTGAGGTCGTGGAAGTTGTGTATGACCCAGAAATAATTTCATTTACAAGTTTACTAAAAGTTTTTTGGGAATGTCATAACCCCACCCAAGGCATGAAGCAAGGCAACGACATTGGAACACAATATAGATCAGCCATATATTGCTATTCTGATAAAGACATTATTGAATGTGTTAAAAGTAAAGAAATTTATCAAATAGCACTATCTAATGAGAGCTTTAGTGAAATAACTACTGAAATTAGAAATGCACCTGAATATTTTCTAGCTGAGGAATATCATCAGCAGTACTTGGCTAAAAATCCTAATGGTTATTGCGGCCTAGGTGGAACAGGTTGTAGTTTAGACTTATAGAAAAGCTATCTCTTTCAATTAGTTTTTTATTGCAATTTAATCTAGATTAGATATATCGACCAGATGTATTCCATGAAAGATTTAATTAATGTAGAATTTGCACTTCGCCGGTATAGCTCAGTTGGTAGAGCAACTGATTTGTAATCAGTAGGTCCCGAGTTCGACTCTTGGTGCCGGCACCATATTTACTTAATCTCTATAAGTATTTGGTTTATCAAGATTCTTAATATACCTATCTCTCAATCTAGTTGATCGAGTTGTAAGATCCATATCAACACCATTGATAAATACTTTTTCAGGCATGCTAGACGGCTCAAGAGGGTCTGCTTCCCAAATTACTAAATCTGCAATATTACCTGGTTTAATTACTCCTCTACCGGTGATATTAAAAGAGTCTGCTACGTTACTAGTCATAGCCCTAATAGCTCCGCCATAAGACATTCCATTTGCAACAGCTATTCCAGCACCCTGTCTAACCAGGTGGGAGTTCTGCCCTCCTCCTGAAGTAAATATTAACTTTATTCCCTCTGCCTCAAGCCTACTTGATAGGTTTATATTAGAAGCAAGCTCATCAAAAGAGCCTGGTATGTTATTAATTGGATTAATTATTAAAGGTGTATTACTGCTCGATATCTGCTCAGCAACTAAAGAGGCTTCTTGAGCGCCCATAATTATTAAATTAAGATTGTACTTTTTCTTCAACTCTAATAGCTTAAGAATATCTGTTGCTCTATTTGCTTTGATAATAAGTGGAAGTTTGTCATCAATTAATCTGTAAAGTGCTTTGACATCCCTGGACTGAAGTTCTAGATAATCTGCTAAAGGTGAATCATTAATTATTTCATTGATGTCTGCATTTGATTTCATATCCTTGCCATCCAGAGACGATGCAAAAGATAAAATATCATCAGTAAGTGCAAGCATTTCTGATCTTGATGAAGAGCTGCTTCCTCCGATACGTCCTATCATTACCATATCTGGCAGGCTATCAATTTGAAGACTTCCATTTAATGTAAAGAATGATCCAAAGCCTCCAATAGGGCTTGAGGTATCTCTAGGCAAGGTTATTGCAGAAGTGATTCCATTTGATCTATTCCAAGGAATTCTTGTTGAGTTAGGATTAAAAGCGTCGTGAATACTAAAGCCAATACTATAAATATTAGACTGGTCGTCCTTGGTAACGCTTAATGCTCCAATTTCTACTATTCCAATATCGGTATTAGAAACTATAAATCCTGGAGTAACTATTTTACCTTCGGCATCTATTATTGTGTCGCCCTGTATGGATGATTTGGATACTTTTTTAATGACTCCATCTTCAATAAGTATATTGCCAGTAAAAGCATTATCGTTAATTCCGTCGTAGATCATTGCATTTTTAATAACAATACTTTGAGCTTCGATAATATAAATATTAAAAATTAAAGCTGCTGAAAATAATATTTTTGTATAGTTCATTATTCTTGTATCCTATTTTTATTTGGGTTCAATATTCCAATATCGAAATCCGAGCTAGGCTCAATGCCAGCTTCTTTATCAAATGCTATAGCACCATCTATGTAAACTTTTTCAGCTAGAGCATAAACACTAAATGGATTTTTTGACCAAAGAACAACATCAGCATTTTTTCCTACTTTTAAAGAGCCCGTTTGATCAAATATACCGGCTGCTTTTGCTGGGTTGCTTGTAATCCATTTCATGGCTCTTGCTTTTGTAATTTTAAATCCTGCCCTTAATCCTGCAGATAGTGCCTTAGAAGCCTCTTGATTAAGATGTTGGATTCCTACTGCATCGTCTGAATGAACAATGGCGCAACCAGTCCCATTTTTTGCCTGATCAACTATAGCTACATTTGCTTGAACCATGTCATAGGCTTCATGCTTGAAGCCGCCCCAATCTGCCCACATAGCTGCACAAATATTATTTTCAGCCAATAGATCAGCAACTTTATAGGCCTCAACAGCATGATGAAAGGCTGTAATTTTGTAATCAAATTCGTTAGCAATATCTATCATCATTGCCATTTCTTCAGCTCTATAGCAGTGATTTTGAATTAGTATTTCTCCTCGCAAAACTCCAGCAAGCGTTTCTAGCTCTAGATCTCTTGTTGGCTTATAAGAAAGTTCTTTTGCTTCTTCAGATTTTGATTCATATTCATCTAAACGACTAAGGTAGGCTTCTGCCTTAATCCAAGATTTTCTATAGCCAGCAATATTACCCATTCGAGTTGAAGGTGCCTGACTTTTATTTCCATAAACTCTTTTTGGATTTTCCCCACAAGCCATTTTTAAAGAATGAGGTGCATTAGGAAACTTCATGGAGTTAATAGTATTTCTTTGAACATTTTTTGCTGTTACTCCCCTTCCTCCAATCAAGTTAGCTGATCCAGGCAGAACATGAAAAGAAGTTATGCCACCCTTTAAAGCTAGAGCAAATTGAGGGTCTTGAACCCATATAGAATGCTCAGCCCACACGTCTGCTGTTACCGGACTTGTAGATTCATTGCCGTCTGAGCTTGTAGTTACACCGGGAGCAGAATAAACGCCCATATGTGAATGGATATCAATAATCCCTGGTGTGATCCATTTTCCAGCAGCATCAACTACTGTAAACTCAGATGAAGCCGGAAGATCTTTACCTATAGCAATGATCTTTCCATCTTTTATAAGTAAATCTGTATCTAGAAACTCATTACCTTCACCGTCATAAATATTAGCGCCTTTAAACAAAGTATTAGTTTGAGGCATGGGCTCATATGTAGACTCAAAGGGAATGCTATTAGCAGCTGAGGAAATATTTATAAACGATAGGAGTATTATAAATAATGTAGTTGTCTTTAATTTTTTGTAATTTTTCATATTACAAATAATTATGCTCTATAATTCTATTTTTTTAAAACATAATTAATAAGTTTATG
>CAJXAZ010000001.1 GCA_913050015.1 uncultured Gammaproteobacteria bacterium | reverse complement strand
CATAAATGCCCTTAATTTTATATAGGTCATTTGCTCTATCAATACTTATGTAAGCCTTTTGCTCATCAGAATATGGGCCTATTTTGAAGCCTTCACTGGAAATATTTATATTATCAATCGTTAGAATCTGTGTATTTTTAAGTAAATAAAAATCTGCTGTTTCGAAAAATCCCCTGTCAGTCTCTAGGTTTGTAGAAATAAATCTTATATTTAAGGCAGATAATTCATCAATATCATTGGTTGCATAACCAAGATTATTAAATTTAAATTTTGAATTTTCTAAATTGACCTTAATAAAGCCAGTCCTATCAATATTAATTTTTCCACTCAAATCTTTGCCCGAAAGATCTATTTGAGATTCATTGTTATCAAGGTAAATATCAAGCAATTGATCTTTATAATTATTGCTAAATATATTAAATATTTGTGCCTTAATTTTAACTGCCTTTATTATTGAGCTTGTATTTTCAGTTGAGTTTGAAAAACTATAATCCTTCATTTTAATTTCATCTAAATCTAAATATATATAAAAACCATCCTTCTTTTTATTTGATATTTGCAAATCTCTGAAGTAATTGCCAAGAATAAAATATCCAGATTTATTTGAATCTATAAATATATCGTATTCTTCATTGCCAATAAGATAGGAAGGTTTGGATAGGTCATCTATATAAATAGATGTCATTAATGAAGATCCAAGTGGTTTTTGAATTTCTTTGATTGGTGAGACGATATCAGTTCTTTTTAAGTTCGATTTAAGCTGAATTGAGGTCTTTCCACTTCCAACCTTTAATAATGCTGAAAATAACTCGTCTCCATTAATATCAAAATACTGATTTGATGAAATTAAACTATTCATCTGTATTGAGATATCAGATCGAGCTGAGAGCATCTTGTCTTGGTCATAAGAAATACTTCCTTTTATGGCCTGATCAGGAATTTCAGCTGAAAACATGCCATGAAGTGACTGGTTTATGTCTGTATATATTATCGAATCTATATAGTTAATTTTATATCCTGATTTTGTTTCAAGCTTGGAATCTAAAAAATGCATCTTATTGAAACTAGTAAGCTTGTTTGAATTGATAGCAAAAATACCTTTTGAAGTAAGTTTGATGTTAAACATGTAGTCATTAAATGAACTAAGATTAAAAAGCTTTAAATTATCTATGTCAGTTGTTTCTAAGAAATGCTCACTCAAATAGAATATTTTATTTGATGAGGGTTTATACAGAGCATCAATAGCGTTATATGAAAGTGAATTAATCATTCCGTTTCTTAAAATGAGTTTCACTTCTTTATCGTCAATTTCAACTTCATAGGTAGATGCAGAAATAGATAATGATTTATTATTAATGTTTAAGTTTTGGCCTTTTATCTTAAAAGGCTTGCTTGAAGATGTATTTCCTGACTTTCCCTTTATCTCTATTGAGTCAATTTTTAAAGAAGACAAGCTTATGTAATCCTCAAATATAGATTCAAATAAATTAAAGCCAATTACAATATTTGGAATAAGTATAATTTCTTCAAGGTTTTTATCAGAAATCTTTATATCGTTGGAGGTGAATTGAGGATCAAAAAAGCTTTGGTTAGATTCAATTGATTTGATGTCTATTGAGTAATTGTAAAGTAGTGTTTTATCAAGCAAAAGAATTGCTTGGAGAGGTTTATATACTAAAAAACTATAGGAACCTACAACCAAAGAAAGTAAAAAAAATACGAAGAGAAATAAGAACAAAGATATTTTTTTTAGGCTAGTCATATTGCGAAAGTCTTTTATCCATAGAGAGACGATTCACAGGACTAACAGCTACAAGCAAGCATAAACAAGTATTAAAAAAGAAACTTATAAACAGAACAATGTAAGAGAAATTTTCAATTGCTAAAAATAAATTACTCAATCCAATAAAAAATACAGATGCAGCTCCAAAGAAAATGCAGACTTGTAAATATGAGAACAATTTAAAGGTATTTGCATAGCTATTTATTACATAGGAAACTAGGCAAAATAGTATTGCATTTAAGCCAAATAAGGAATTTGATATTAGATCTATAAATAAGCCGAGACTGAAGGCATAAAGCGGATTTACATTCTGAGAGAACCTGTAGGTCAAGGCACTAAAAACTATAAATGTTAGAGGTACAGCTACATAAATTTTAATCAAAGTAGGGGCTATAATTGATTCTAAATAATTTGCTAAAAATAAAATAAGCATTGTTTTTAAAATTCCAGGTGCTTTCATTAGTTTTCAATTATCCCTAGCATGCTATTTTTTAAAGGGTCTGTTATTAAGCTGATATCAATTTTAATATCTGTCTCATCGATGTTTGTAATTTCTTGAACATACCCTATTAGAATACCCCTGGGATAAATTCCTCCGAGTCCTGATGAATAAAGCTTTTGTCCATTCGATACTGGATTAGTCCAAATTAATGAGCTATATCTACAAGAGATAATACCAGGCTTGCCACTCCCTTTTGCATTACAGAAATATCCCTCTGTCTCAAGGGGAATGTAATGAGATGTATCTGTTAAAAGAAGTACTTCTTTTACGCCATTATCAGAAATAACTTGGCCAATAATTCCTTCGCTATTTATTACGGCACTTCCTGTAAAATCTATACCTGAAGATGATATTACTTCGATGTACATAATATGAGTATCACAACAAAAGTATTTAGTAGTATCAAAAAACTTTATTTTTGATGCATGAAAAACTTCATCAATTTCATATTTACTCATCAAGGCCGTTATTGCCTCATCATCCATAAAGAATTTATCACCCCTTGAGACTATGAAATTCTCTAAATAACTCTTATCAAGAGCTGCTTGAAGATTTTTATTTTCATTTACAAGATGGGATTTAGATGAAGATAGATCATATAAATAAATAAATGGATCAACTGTAATTTTTTTTAAAAGGTATGTCGAAGATATTGTGGTCGATATATAAGTATTTTTAATGCTATCAAAACTTTTGTAAGCAATATCTAGGTATAAAAGAATGGCTCCAGCTAAAATACATAAAAGATATATTGCCTTCGAACCAGAATTAGGCGCTACTCTGGCCATATCAACTATTCTGCAGAAAGGAGATCGATATTATATTTATCCATTATCTCAAGAGCTTGGCCGCCACCTCTTGCAACGCATGTTAAAGGATCTTCTGCAACTATTACGGGAATACCTGTTGAACCTGAAATAAGCTTATCTAGGTCTCTCATTAGAGCGCCGCCGCCGGTCAGAACAATTCCTCGTTCTGCTATATCAGCAGCTAACTCAGGAGGTGATAATTCCAAAGCATTCCTAATTGCTCTTACTATCCCATATAAAGGATCTTTCATAGATTCAAAAATCTGATCACTATTAATAGTGAATGTCTCTGGTATTCCTTCAGCTAAGTTTCTACCTGTAATAGACATTTCTAGCTTTTCTGATTCTGCCGTAGCGCAACCAATAGTATATTTAATTTTTTCAGCAGTAGATTCTCCAATCACACATCCATAATTTCTTCTTATCCATGAAGTAATAGATTCATCCATTTTATCTCCGCCAATCTTTACTGACTCTGAATAAACAACTCCATTTAGAGAAAGGATAGCAATTTCTGATGTGCCTCCTCCGATATCAACCACCATATTTCCACTTGCTTCTTCCACAGGAAGCCCAGCTCCAATAGCAGCTGCCATTGGCTCTTCTATTAACTTAACGTCTCGAGCACCTGCACCTAAAACAGATTCTCTTATTGCCCTTCTCTCAACCTGAGTTGATCTACAAGGAACACAAACCAAAACTCTTGGGCTTGGTTTAATCCATCTTTGCTCGTGAACTTGAGCTATAAAGTGTTGTAACATTTTTTCTGTTACCTGGAAATCCGCTATAACACCTTCTGATAAGGGTCTAATCGCTTTTATATTTCCGGGAGTTCTTCCAAGCATTTTTTTTGCCTCAGTTCCTACGGCCACAACTGTTTTTTGACCTCTAGATTCCCTAATTGCGACAACAGATGGCTCATCAAGAACAATTCCTACATCTTTAGAGTAGATAAGAGTGTTTGCTGTTCCTAAATCTATAGAAAGATCATTAGAAAAGTAGCCTCTAAATGTTTTAAAAATATTGAATTCCACGTGATTCCTTTAATTACTTAAAATATATGTAAATAATACTCTAGTTAGGTTAATATCTGCCAACTAATTATAATAATATCCTATATATGGACAAGAAAACAGTTAGAACTATTGCGCACCTATCAAGACTCTCCTTTGATGAAAAAAATGAGGAAAAAATTACAAACGACCTGAATAATATTATTAAATTTGTAGATCAATTAAATGATGCCGAAACATCAAATATTGAGCCTTTGACGAGCCCTTTAGAGAAAACAGCTAGGACAAGACCTGATAAAGTGACTGCTGAGAATAGAAAAGAAGCTTTCATAAAAAATGCACCATCATCAAACGAAGATTATATTCTGGTCCCAAGGGTGGTTGAATGAGTATTCAGTTTAAGACAATAAAGGAGCTTAAAAATATGCTCCAAAAGAAAGAAATTTCAAACAAAGAGATGGTTGAAGATACATTTACATTAATTGAAAGTAATAAGCATCTAAATGCTTTTGTTACTTTAAATAAAGAAGAGTCTTTAAAGAAAGCGGAAAACCTTGATAACAATCCTTCAAACCTTGCTCTATCTGGTATTCCTATCGCTCAAAAAGATCTTTTTTGTACTAAGGACCTCAGAACTACATGTGGTTCTAATATGCTATCAAGCTTCATACCACCATATTCTGCAACCGTAATTGAAAATTTAGAAAGTGCAGGTTGCATCTCTATTGGTAAAACAAATATGGATGAGTTTGCAATGGGGTCATCGAATGAAACAAGTTTTTTTGGCAATGTTGAGAATCCATGGGGTGAGGGATTAGTTCCTGGGGGAAGTTCAGGGGGCTCTGCGTCTGCAGTTGCTGCAGGAATAGTTGCGGGAGCAACTGGAACTGACACAGGTGGATCAATTAGACAGCCAGCATCTCTATGCGGTATTACTGGTTTAAAACCAACATATGGAAGAATCTCAAGATGGGGTATGATCGCATTTGCCTCGAGCCTAGATCAAGCAGGGCCTATGGCCAGAACAGCAGAAGACTGTGCGCTCATGTTAAATGAAATGTGCTCTCATGATCCCAAAGATACGACATCGCTAGATGAGAATGTCCCAGATTTTACGCAAAACTTAAACTCATCTATAAAAGGAATGAAAATTGGGCTTGTAAAAGAGTTTGATTTATCAAAATTAGATAATGACGTTGTAAAAGTTTTTGAGGAATCCAAGAGGCATTATGAATCTCTAGGAGCTGAGTTTATTGAAATATCTCTTCCAAATATCTCCCTTTCTGTTCCAACATACTATGTTGTTGCTCCAGCTGAATGCTCTTCCAATCTATCTAGATTTGATGGAGTAAAGTTTGGAAGAAGGTGTGAAAACCCTAAAGATCTAGAAGATTTATATGTCCGAAGTAGATCTGAAGGTTTTGGAGATGAAGTAAAAAGAAGAATTTTGATTGGCTCATACGTTCTATCCGCTGGTTTTTATGATGCATATTATAAAAAAGCTCAGCAAGTAAGAAGACTTATTAAAAATGATTTTGTCTCAGCTTTTGAGAAAGTCGATGTAATTATGTCACCAACAACCAGAGGGACCGCTTTTAAAGCTGGCTCTATGGGAAGTGATCCTATTCAAATGTATTTAGAAGATCTTTTCACAATCCCTGCAAATTTAGCGGGATTACCTGCTATGTCGGTTCCAAATGGTATTGTTGATAATAAACCATTAGGCATGCAATTAATTGGGAACTTTCTTGAGGAAAGTAAAATTCTTCAAGTTGCTCATAGCTTCCAAAGCTCCACTGATTGGCATCTTAAGACACCAAATGGAGATATAAGCTAATGACATGGCAAACAGTTATAGGTCTTGAAATCCACGTCCAACTTTCAACTAAATCAAAACTATTTTCTGGAGCATCGACTGGATTCGGTGCTGAGCCTAATACACATGTTGATTTAGTGGATATGGGCCTTCCTGGGGTTTTACCAGTACCCAATAAGGATGCATTTTTCAAAGCTATACGATTTGGCTTAGCTACAAATGCAGAGATTAACCAAGTGTCTTCATTTGATAGAAAAAACTACTTCTATCCGGATCTTCCAAAAGGCTATCAAATTACCCAAATGGCTATGCCTATAGTGGGCAAGGGTTCCATCAAGATATTTGCGAACGGTCAGGAGAAAATCGTTAATATTACTAGGGCTCATTTAGAAGAGGATGCTGGAAAATCTGTGCATGACCTATTTGAAGGTGAGACAGGTATTGATTTAAATAGAGCCGGAACTCCCCTTCTTGAAATAGTATCAGAGCCAGAAATAGCCAACGCCAAAGAGGCAGTTGCCTACTTTAAAGCAATCAGACAGATTGTTACATTTCTAGATATATGTGATGGGGTTATGGCAGAAGGGTCTATGAGATGCGATGTAAATGTGTCGATGAAAAAAGTAGATGATTTAGAGCTTGGAACAAGAGCTGAAATTAAAAATATTAACTCTTTTAAATTTATAGAAAGGGCAATTGCTTTTGAAATAGATCGTCAAACTAAAATTCTTGAATCAGGCGGATCAGTGGTTCAGGAAACTCGTCTATATGACAGTGTTAAGAACGAAACAAGATCAATGAGATCAAAAGAAGAAGCTAATGACTACAGGTATTTCCCAGATCCAGATTTATTACCAGTTGTTATATCAGATAAAGAATTAGAAGAAATTAGATCAAGTCTTCCAGAGCTTCCTGAACAAAAAGAAAAAAGATATATCAGTGAAATAAAACTTGAGGAATCTGAAGCTAAAATTATTGCTTCCTCGAAAACTATGGCAAATATGTTTGAAGAGGCTTGTTTAAAAACTGATGATTCTTCATTGGTAGCAAGATGGCTTGTTGGTGAGGTAAGCGCGCTCTTAAATAAAGATAACATTGAGATAGATGAATCAAAGCTAACTTCAAATAATTTTGCAGTATTAATTGAGAGAATTTCAGATAAAACTATATCTGGAAAAATTGCTAAATCAGTCCTAGAAGAAGTTTGGGAATCTGGTGATGGTGTTGATGCAATAATTGAGGAAAAAGGTCTTGTTCAAATTCAAGATGAGTCATTGCTAGAAAGCATAGCGAAGAAAATTGTTGAGGATAATCCCGGTCAAGTTAATGCCTACAAAGGCGGTAAAGATAGATTATTCGGTTTCTTTGTAGGCCAAGTAATGAAAGAAACTCAAGGAAAAGCAAATCCGCAAAGCGTAAATGAAATCCTTAAGCAACTATTAAAATAGTATTTAACTAAAGTATATAAAGACTTAGAGTTTCAGCAACAAAAGCAGGTTTTGCCACCCCTTTTATCTCCATAGTTACTTCAGTTTTAGCTAGATATTGTCCTGGATTTTTTTCAGTTATATCAAGGCATTTCATTATTATTCTAACTTCTGAATTAACAGGAACTGGGCTTAAAAATCTTACCTTGTCTAAACCATAATTTAATCCCATTTTTGTCCCTTCCAATACCAGACCCATTCCTTGTGAAAATGGTATTCCAGCTACCAGAGATAAAGAAAGAAAACCATGAGCAATTGTTGAACCAAATATAGGTTCTGCTTGCTCTGGATTGACATGAATAAACTGATTATCCATAGTTGCATCAGCAAACTTATCTATTCTCTCCTGATCAATAGTAATCCAATCAGAAGTTCCAACTTCTTTTCCAATAACTGACTCAATTTCTGAGGGTTTTATGACATGTAACATCTTATTTCTCCATATAGTAATTATTATATTCGTCTCTCAATTCAAACTTCTGTAATTTACCTGTTGCTCCATGAGGCAATTCTTTTAAGAAAATAATCTCATCTGGTAGCCACCATTTTGCAACTCTTGAACCAAGGAACTCTAAAATACTATTTTTATCTATAGGCTCTCCAGTATTGGTAACAATGAATAACATTGGTCTTTCATCCCACTTAGGATGAGGTAGTCCGACAACACATGCCTCAATAACCTCGGGATGTCCTACAGCTGCATTTTCTAAATCAATTGAGCTAATCCACTCTCCACCAGATTTAATAACATCTTTAGCCCTATCTGTAATAGTCATATAACCATCTTTATCTAAGACTGAAATATCTCCAGTATCAAACCAACCATCTTTATCAACGCAATCTTTTTCTGCTTTGAAATATCGCTTAAGAACCCATGGTCCTCTTACTAGTAAATGACCTTGCGACTCACCATCATGAGGGAGTTCTGCACCTGAATCATCCACAACTTTTAGCTCAACCCCGTACATTGGTCTGCCTTGCTTTAATTGAACTGCATACCTTTCCTCTTTACTCATCTTCTTCATTTCTGGTGTAAGAAAATTTGAGGTTCCCAAAGGACTCATTTCAGTCATTCCCCAACCCTGGATTACATTCACGTCATGAGCTTCATCAAACTCTTGAAGCATAGAAAGGGAAAGTGCTGACCCGCCTATAACTGCATTTCGAACTGATGTAAGAGTTTTATCATTATCTCTACAATAGTTAAGTAGTCCCATCCAAATAGTAGGAACGCCAAAGGCTAAAGTGACGCCTTCACTCTCTATAAGATCGTAAAGTGGTTCGCCTTCCATTTGTAGCCCTGGCATAACTAGTTTTAAGCCAAACATTGGACCATAAAAAGGAATTCCCCAGGCTTGAACATGGAATAAGGGAACAACCATTAATATTGCCTCATCAGGGCTAACAGTTAACCCAATCAATGAAGCTTGTGCATGCAAAATATTTGATTTGTGCCCATAAAGAACTCCTTTAGGATCCCCTGTAGTTCCAGATGTATAACAGAGACCACATGCAGCATCATCTTCTAAAGCTGGCCATTGATAGTCTTCATCTCCATCTTTTATATATTCTTCATAGGAAATTGCATTTTTTAAGACGGTGCTTGGCATTTCAGATTCATCACAGAGAATAATATATTTTTCAACACATTTAAGTTGCTCTTCAAGCCCTTCTAGCATTGGTATGAAAGGAGTCTCAACAAAAATAACTTTATCTTCTGCATGATTAATAATATATACAGCTTGATCCGGATGTAGCCTGAAATTTAAAGTATGGATAACCGCACCCATTCCTGAGATTCCGTAGTACATCTCCAAATGTCTATATGTATTTAAAGCTAGTGTTGCAATAATGTCGCCGTTTTTATAACCGTCTTTTTCTAAAGCAGAAGCTAGCTTTCTAGATCTAATGCAAACCTCTTCATAGTTAGTCCTATGAACCTCACCTGATACCATTCTGCTAATAACTTCTTGAGTTGGATAGATGTTTTTAGCATGCTCAATAATGCTTGCAACATTTGGTGTCCACTTTTGCATATCTCCGATCATATAAGTACCCCTAAAAAATGATTGATATAAATTATATAAGAAGGAACAATGAATTGTTAATAAAAATTATTAGGAAGCCATGAGCATAAAAAAATTAATCACGTCTAGATACTCTGTAAGAAGTTTCATTGACAAAGAAGTGTCTTTGGAATTGATTAAGGAAATCCTTAAAACTGCGAACTCAGCTCCTTCTGGAGGAAATATTCAGCCATGGAAGGTATATGTTGTTTCTAATAATTCATACAAAGAACTAACGACTCAGGCTGTAAGTAATTTTGATAATGGAGTTCAGGAAGCAATAGATTACGAAATATATCCAAAACCTCTAGCCGATGAGTACAAAAAAAGAAGATCTGAATGTGCCTCTGATATGTATGAGGCTATATCTATTGAAAGGGATGATATAGATGCAAGAATGAAACAAATTAGAGAAAATTTTAATTTCTTTGGAGCTCCTGTTGGCATGATAGTGACGATAGATAAAAGTTTTGCCCCTAATGGTTGGGGTCACGTTGGAATGTTTCTTCAGAATTTATGGCTTGCTGCAATGGACGAAGGGTTGGGTGTTTGCCTTCAAGAATCTTGGTCTATTTATCCAAAAACAGTAAAGCAAGTTGTCAAACATCCAGACAACGAAATGGTCTGGTGTGGAATTGCCATAGGTTATCCGAACACTGAAGATCCAATTAATCAATATAGAACATCACGAGACAGCATAGATTCATTCGCTACTTTTATTGATTAAAAATGATTAAGAAAGCATCTACATTTGATTTTCAAAATACTTATGCTGATAATTTAAATGGGCTTTATAAAGAATGTATTGCGGATCCTGTGCCGTCTCCAAAAATGCTTTTATTTAACTATGATCTCGCAGAAGAATTAGAGCTAGATCCTTTTATTTTTAGTTCTGATTATGGATTGTCTATTTTTTCTGGTAATAAAATTCCAGAAGGATCCACCCCAATAGCTCAAGCATATGCAGGTCATCAGTTTGGTAATTTTAATCCGTATTTAGGAGATGGCAGAGCTCTTTTACTTGGAGAGATTGTTGATATTCATAAGCAGTTAAAAGATATACAGCTAAAAGGATCAGGTATTACTCCCTTTTCTCGAAGAGGAGATGGGAAATCAGCACTTGGGCCAGTTTTAAGAGAATATCTTATAAGCGAAAGTATGCATGCCATGGGAATACCAACAACTAGGTCTTTGGCTGCAATAGACAGCGGCGAAAATGTCTTAAGAGAAACTTCATTGCCAGGGGGAATTCTTACTCGAGTTGCTTCAAGTCATATTCGCATAGGGACATTTGAGTATGCAAGTAAGCTAGAGGATAAGGATCAAATTAAAAAATTAGCTGATTATTCTATTGCAAGACATTATCCAGATACTGCAAAAGTAGAAAACTCTTACTTGGCATTCTTTGCTGGCATCTGCAACGAACAAGCCTCTTTAATTGCTAATTGGATGAGTGTTGGCTTTATTCATGGTGTTATGAATACAGATAATATGACCATCTCAGGAGAGACTATAGACTATGGTCCTTGTGCTTTTATGGATGAATATCATCCAGCAACTGTTTTTAGCTCCATTGATAAACAAGGAAGATATGCCTATGCAAATCAACCTGCAATATTAACTTGGAATCTGACAAGGCTAGCTGAGACCTTGATTCCGCTTGTGCATGACGAAAAAGAAGAATCTATTAAGCTTCTTACAGAAGTCCTTCAACTGATTAAACCTGTTTATGAAAATTTTTGGCTAATGAATATGAGATCTAAAATAGGATTATCAAAAGAAGATCCAAAAGATTATGAATTAATTAATAACTTTTTAGAAATCATGAAGGATGAGAAAACCGATTTTACTCTTGCCTTTCGAAGTTTATCAAAAGCTCTTACTGGGGATATGGCGGTAGCTAGAAATCTTTTTAATAATTCTAAAAAGTTTGATGTTTGGTTTATGCATTGGCAAGAGAGGGTCTCGCAAGAGAATGTTCCAGATGAGGATATAGTTAGTGCAATGAATAAGATTAATCCTATTTACATACCCAGAAACCATAAAGTCGAAGAAGCACTTTTTTCAGCCGTTCATAAAAATGACATGGAGCCATTTTCAAATTTACTTTCTGTTTTGATAAATCCATATGAAGAGAATGAAGGGAATGAATCTTATGCACTACCTTCACCTAATCCTGAAATACCATTTAAAACATTTTGTGGAACTTAAACCTTAAGAAATATTAAATCTTTTCAAGAGAATATCCTCAGATACTCCATCTTCAATCATCCTTCTTAATAAATGCATATATGGATATAGCTCTGATTTAAGATTGCCATGCCAGTTCCAAAGATAGCCTTCAAGTATTTTTAATTCCTTTTCATCTAGATCTATAGAGGCATTAAATTTAAATAGCCTAGCTATAGCAACAAAATTTTCTGGCAAATCTGATTCTTTTAGAATTTCATCAAACGATTTAGGATGATTATTTAAGCTATTACTAAAAGTAGATATAGCAATTTTATCTGCCTCTATAAGGCCCATTGGATTAATCAAAATCCCTTCAAGTGAGCTTAAATCTGTATTATCTATAGAGTAGAAATCATCAATTACAACTTTTGGAGTGCAATAATCATTTGCATAAAAGTTGTCCCATATTATTAAGGGATGTTTTAATTTTTCTTTCCATAAAGATATATCTTCATTCAAGTAGTTGCTCGAAACTACCTTATCCCCTGTCCAAAAAATAGGTATATCACCGCTCAGGGATGCAGCTAAATTTTCTAGATACGCACTTTCATTGAAATTAGGTTTTGAAAGTTGACTGCAGTACTCCGAAGGGACGCAATAAAAACTAACACCAGAAAACTTATTCAAGCATTTGTTCAAAATATCTGCGTGCACTTGGCCAGACTGATCTTCAAATAAATCATCAAAAAGAATTGCGACATTGTTAATACCCAAGCTAGTAATTGCATTTATCTTTAAAAATAAATCCTCTAACGAGTCGTTGAAATCTAATCCTGGCGATATCCCAAAAATTACATTAATACCATTTTTGTCAGAGACACTGATGAAGTTTGAAAATAAGTCTAGCCAATTCTGGGAATACGGTTTTTTCCACTCCGATCTATGCTGAGGGTCTTCTTTTGGACAATAAAAGTATGTATTTAGGTTATTTTGAGAAAGATGGCCTATGATCTCAATTCTTTCATCCCAAGATAAAAGTTTTCCGTAGTATCCCTCTATGTAACCTGTGTATTTCATCTCTTTAAATTATACCCTTAGTTATTCTTAGGTGTGATTGATGATCTTTAAATGACTCAATATTATTAAAACCATTCTCCCTCATAATGTTTGACACGTAACTCGCCTGTTGGTAACCATGCTCAAAGATCAGTATCCCACCCTTTTTGAGCTTTAAAGAAGCTTGGTAAGAAATAACCTTAAAGTCTCCTAAGCCTCCTTCAGAGGCAACTAAGGCTGAGATCGGTTCATGTATTAAGTCCCTTAAATGCTTGTCCTCTGAGTCGATATAGGGTGGATTGCTGACAACAATGTCAATTGATCTATCTTTTATCGATGATAACCAGTCAGAATGAATCAAAGAGAAATTATTTAACTCAAAATAATTTTTATTAGCATTGGCAACCTCAATAGATTTAGCTGAATAATCAAGGCCATAGACTTCGATATTTGGATTATCGATAGCAATAGAAATACCAATGCAACCCGACCCAGTTCCCGCATCTAAAATTTTTATATCATCTAAGAATTTTAAATTATTTATGTAATCTACAAGAAGCTCAGTTTCAGGTCTTGGAATAAGAACTCTTTTATCAACCAGAAACTCATTTCCATAAAAAAAAGATTTTTTTAAAATATAGTCTAAAGGTACTCCATTTTTTTTATGATTAATAAATTCTTCTATAGCCCCTTGCTCATCATTAGATAAAAGATAGTCTCTATCTATGTAAATAGCAGTGTCTTTGAGGCCTAAGACTTCTTTTAAATAAAAAATAAACTCTTTTGATATCTCATGATCATGGGGCCAGGTATCGGCAACTTTATTTTTATAATAATTAAGATTAGGGCTCAATTATTCTGATTCAAGTTGGGATAACATTGCCAATTGATTTTCAGCTATAAGTGCATCACATATGGTTTTTATGTCTCCATCCATAATTTGATCTAAATTATGTTGGGTTAGCTTAATTCTGTGGTCTGTCATTCTTCCCTGAGGAAAGTTATAGGTTCTAATTTTTTCACTTCTATCACCTGTTCCAACTAAAATTTTTCGCTCACTTGCAATACTCTCTTGCTGGCTTTCCACTTCTTGTTGCTTTAGCTTCGCAGCAAGCAATGATAATGCCTTCTCTTTATTTTTATGTTGAGATCTTCCATCTTGACACTCAACCACTAGACCTGATGGGATATGAGTTAACCTTACAGCCGAATCGGTCTTGTTTACGTGCTGACCACCTGCTCCAGATGCCCTGTATGTATCAACTCTTAAATCATTTTTATCTATAGCAATATCCTGAACTTCTTTGACCTCAGGCAGAACTGCTACTGTACATGTAGATGTATGAATCCTTCCCTGTGACTCTGTTTCAGGAACCCTCTGGACCCTATGAACTCCTGACTCGAATTTTAAAACTTTAAAAACACTCTTTCCTTCCAATTGAGCAACAACTTCTTTCAAGCCACCCTGCTCTGCTTGCTTGATATCAATTACATCGATATTCCAGCCTTCTCTTTCTGCAAGTCTTGAATACATTCTAAAAAGATCGCCTGCAAATATCCCTGCTTCGTCGCCTCCAGCACCGGCTCTAATCTCCAAGAAAGCAGATCCGTCATCGGCAGTGTCTTTTGGAAGAAGCATCACCTTTAATTCCTGCTCTAGTAAATCTGGTTTATGAAGTGATTCCTTTAACTCTTCTTCAGCCAAACTGATTAGATCCTCATCGCCAGATTCAATGATTTCATTAGCATCTTTAATGGCTTCGACTACAACTTTATATTCTTTAAATTTATCAACAATAGGTTTTAAATCTGCAAATTCTTTATTTAAAAGAGTGTAATTTTCCATATCCTTGATTGTTTCTGAATCAATTAATAATTCCTCTATTTCAGCCAATCTGATTTGCAGCTTCCCTAGTTTTACCAACATTGACTCATGCATTATCTATATACCTTTTAAACATAGACTCTATAACGTGAGACTCTAAGCTCTCCAGTTCAGCAATTCTAGTTGTTATATTATTCTCTGACTTAATAATAGCTAAGTTAGTAATCATCTGCTTTAAATCCTCAGCTTTCTTAAATCTGCTTATCTCTTCCTCAGATAACGAATTTAAAAATTCTTCTAAATGTTTATTTATGCTGTCTTTAAGAAACTTTTTATCAAGCTCTCGTATAGCCACTTGAGATTCTATAACTATAATATTTAAAGCTTTTTCAGCCTCAATGGATCTCTGGCCAAAGTTATCTTGGGTGATTTTTTCAATATCATCAATGGAGAAAAGATATGCTTGTTCAATATTTTTTATTTCTTCTTCTATATTTCTTGGGACTGACAAATCTATAAGAAGCATTGGTTTATTTTTTCTAAGCTTCAAAGCATTTTCTACAGCACCCTTTCCAATTAAAGGAAGATCTGTTGTTGCTGAGGCTATAACGATATCAGCAACTTCTAATTCATCATGAAGTTTTTCCAACGAGGCAGGCATTACCTTGAATTCATCAGAGATAACTATCTCTCTAATATTTCTATTCACCGCCCTTATATTTTCAATTCCATTTTTAAATAAATTTTTAATAACAGCATGTGCAAGTGATCCTGCACCTACTATCAAAATATTCTGCTCCTCAGGCTTCTCAAAAATATTCTTAACTAAATTAAATGATAAGCCGCTCACAGATAGAGGGTTTAAACCTATTTCAGTTTTAGTTCTTGCCTTTTTTACTATCTCAATAACTTTGTCTGAGTAAGCCAGAAGTCTTGGTTTAATAATTTTTAGGTCTTGGGCACTCTTTATTGCTTTTTTAAATTGTCCAAATATCTCCTGCTCTCCGAGAACTTGCGAATCAATTCCTGACGCAACTTTACTCATGTGTATGAAGGCATCTTGGTCGAATAGAAAATAGAAGTTTTTAGCATCAATACTAATGTTCAAACATTCTCTAGTTTCTCTTAAGACGGATTTTGCAATACCAGGGTCGCCAAGAATATAAATCTCTGTTCTATTGCATGTGGATATTCCAAAAAAGGAATCAATTTTACTCCCAAGTCTTTCTTTTAAAAAAGAATGCAATAAAACTTGGTTAGAGTCATTTATAATAAATTGCTCTCTCTCAGAAACATTGGAAGTTTTATGATTTATGCCAAATAGCTGTAATTCCATTTTTAATAAATTTTTTGTATTACTTTTAAGTGGTTTATTTTATTCATGTGCAAGTATTTACCCTACTAGTAGTGGTTTGATAAATGAATATAGTGGCAAAGTTATGATTAATTCAGAAAATTACCAAAACAGTTCATTTAACCTCAAAGTTATATCCAATAAGAGTTTGACTATTATACAGGTTAACAAAGCCTTTATTGGAAATGTAGCAAATATTGAGCTAAATGCTAATAAAGAGGCTTCCAGCAGCTATAAAATTAAAAGTAACTTTCTTGAAGAAAGCTTAGTTAATCATGGTCCGTATTTTCAAAAAATTATATTTGAATGCCTTTCAGGCAATTATGATCCATTAAAAAAATTAATTAAGCCAAAAGAACTCTACATTGACTGTTTCAAGAAAGATAAAAAGATAACTTTTAACATTAGATACAAGGACTATGAAGTGAAAAGTTTCCTTGAAAGTTTATGAAAGATATAACTATTAAATCTCCCGCAAAAATTAATCTCCATTTAAAGATACTAAGGAAACTTTCCAATGGCTATCATGAGTTAGATACCTCTTTTCAACTTATTGATTTATGTGATGACTTAGTTTTTAGCGATTGCCCAGACCGCATCTCTGTTAGTTGCGATGAAGCATCAATAGCTCCAGAAAATAACATTATTTTTAAAGCAGCCAAGGCCATGCAAGACATCGTAAATAGTAATCATGGTGTAAATATTAGTGTAAAGAAAAATATTCCTATAGGAGCTGGATTAGGAGGTGGGAGCTCAAATGCAGCTACAACGATATTGGCCCTTAATAAGATTTGGAATATGAATTTAGATGAAAAAAAAATGACTGATATAGGGAGAACAATAGGCGCAGATGTTCCATTCTTTATTAAAGGTAAAAATGCCTATGCTAGAGGTATTGGAGATATTTTTATTCCAAAAGATTCAATATCGGAAAAAGTTGTAATTATTGATCCTATGATTTTCAATTCATCAAAAGAAATGTTTGATCAATATGATAATTGGGAAGCAGGTAGCTCTAATGCTCTAATTTCTGAACAAAATTCCTTCTGGAATATATTTATTGAAAAAAACAAGTCAATTGAAGAATTTTATCAAAAGAATATTAAAAAACATGAAATATGCCTTTCTGGAAGTGGCTCTTCAATGTTTATAAAATATACAAGTGATATTGAAATGAGAAAAATTTTGAAAATAATTCCTTCTAAGTGGAGATTCTTTTTAGCTAAACCATTACAATATTCGCGTTTAGAGAGTTTGGATAACTTTGGGGTGTAGCCAAGCGGTAAGGCAACTGGTTTTGATCCAGTCATGCGTAGGTTCGAATCCTTCCACCCCAACCATATTAGAGAGGATCTAATATAAATGAGCTACAGTAATTTAGATATATTTACAGGAACTGCTAACCCTGAGCTTGCTGCTGAGGTATGCAAGGTGCTCGGTAAGGAGCTATCTAAAGCTGATGTTGGTTATTTCTCAGATGGTGAGATAAAAGTTCAAATTGAAGATAATGTTAGAGGGCATGATACCTTTATTATTCAATCTACTTGCGCACCTACAAATAAAAATTTAATGGAATTAATGTTTCTTGCTGATGCACTCAAAAGATCTTCAGCTGCAAGGATAACTGCGATAGTTCCGTATTACGGCTACGCTAGACAGGACAGAAGAGTAAGATCTGTAAGAGTTCCCATAAGCGCAAAGGTTGTTGCTGATATGTTCTCCACAGTTGGTATAGATAGAGTTCTAACCGTTGATCTTCATTCAGAGACTATTCAGGGCTTTTTCGATATGCCGGCTGATAATGTATATGCAACTAAGTTGATGGTTCAAGATATCAAAGAAACCAACCCAGACAATAATATAGTTGTTGTTTCACCCGATGTTGGAGGTGTTGTAAGATCTAGAGCTCTTGCTAAGCAACTAAATGATGCTGACTTAGCAATTATTGACAAAAGAAGAGCTGTTGCGAATCAATCAGAAGTTATGAATATAATAGGTGATATTGAAGGTAAGATTTGTATAGTTCCAGATGACATTATTGATACTGCTGGTACTTTGTGCAATGCAGCAAAAGCCCTTAAAGACCAAGGCGCTGCCGCAGTTAAAGCATATATTACACACCCTGTACTTTCAGGACCTGCGATTGAAAGGATAAATAATTCAGAAATTGATGAACTAGTTGTAACTAATTCCATTCCTTTGTCACATGAAGGCGAAAAATGCAGTAAAATACGCGTCATTTCGCTGTCAGTAACTATTGCAGAGTGCATTAAAAGACTAAGTAATGAAGAATCATTAAGTGAAATATTTATATAAGAGGATATTATGAGTGAAGAAATAATTTTAAATGCCGATCCAAGAGAAAGAACTGGAACTAATAAGGCTAGAGTAATAAGAAAAATAGATGGCATGATCCCAGCTATTATTTATGGAGATGAAAAAGAATCTCTAAATATAAAGCTTAGACTAAATGAGTTAACGAAAGCATCTCAAAATGAGCTTTTTTATACACAGGTTTTAGTAATTAAAACTGGTGAGCTAGAAGAAAAAGTTGTACTAAAAGAACTACAAAAAGATCCTGCTAGAGGTAGGTTTCTTCATGCAGACTTTTTAAGAGTTTCTAAGAAGACTAAACTTAAAGTTGTCATACCAGTTAACTTCACTAATGAAGAAGACTGTTCAGGTGTTAAAAATGACGGCGGAGTTCTTCAGAAAAATATTAGAGAAATAGAGGTCTTATGTCTTGCAGGTAATATACCTGAATCTATTGATATCGATATTTCTGAGCTAGCGCTTGGTCAATCCATCAAGCTTACAGAAATTGAATTACCTGAAGGTGCTGAAATTCAAGGTCTAACAGAAGAAACTGATCAAATGGTTATTGCCGTTAATGCTCCAAGAGCTGAAGTGGTTGAAGAGCCTGTTGATGAAGTAGCTGCTGAAGATTCATCTGGCGATTCTGATGAATCTACATCAGATGGCGACAGTAGCGAAGAAGAAGGATCTTAAGAGAGCTAAAAAGTGCCTAAACTTTGTTTTGTTGGCCTAGGAAACCCTGGAGCTAAATATGACAATACTAGGCATAATATTGGCAAAGACTGGCTTTTAAAAATAGCTCCCATCTACTGTAATAAATTTGTATATAAATCAAAAATAGAAGCTGACATTGCCTATTCACACTCTGAACAAATTCTATGGGTCATTCCAGATAACTATGTAAATAATAGTGGTAAGACGATATCAAAACTAATGAAAAATATGAATCTAGCTGAGGACAAAATAATATTACTTCATGATGATTTAGATTTAAATCCTGGCGAGGTTAGGTTGAAGATAGATGGCGGTCATGGTGGTCACAATGGACTACGAGATATATTTGAAAAATCATCTTCAAAGAAATTTTTAAGAGTTCGAATAGGTGTTGGGCATCCCGGAGATAAGAATATGGTAAGTGATTGGGTATTAAATAAATTTCATCCAAATGATAAAGAGTTATTAGAAGATGCTTACTGTAAGTTTGCCCAAGCGTTTGATTTGATATGCTCTGAAGAAATACCTGAAGCACAAAAATTGCTTCACACTAAATAATATGGGTTTCAAATGTGGGATAGTTGGGCTTCCGAATGTTGGAAAATCTACTTTATTTAATGCATTAACAAAATCCTCAATACCAGCAGAAAATTTTCCCTTTTGCACCATAGAGCCAAATGTTGGCAAGGTAGCTCTTCCAGACAAAAGATTAAAAAATATTAATGATATTGTTGATTCAAAGAAAATTATTCCAGCAAGTTTAGATCTTGTTGATATTGCTGGCTTAGTTAAAGGAGCTTCTAAAGGAGAAGGTCTAGGCAATGCCTTTCTTTCAAATATAAGAGAAATGAACGCTCTTGCTCATGTAGTTAGATGCTTCGATGATGATAACGTAACACATGTAGATGGCTCAATTGATCCTATAAGGGATGCTGAAATAATTAACTTAGAGTTAATATTTTCAGATCTAGAGACTGTAACTAAAAGATTAACAAAATGTGAAAAGCTTCTGAAGACAAATGATAAGAAAAATAAATTAGAACATGAAGTTTTAGTAAAAATTAAAAGTGAATTAGATCAAGGGAACTTAATAAATATTAATGATTTTGATGAAGAGAGTAAAATTGTACTTAATAGTTATCAACTACTTAGTTCTAAGCCAACTTTTTATATTGCAAATATATCAGATGATGGATCTTCAACAAAAAAATTAAATGATCTTGAAGAATTTGCAAAAAAATCTGGAAGTACAGTAATACCAACATCCATAAAGATTGAGCAAGAAATATCATTACTAGATGATGCAGA
Organism: uncultured Gammaproteobacteria bacterium; assembly: GCA_913050015.1. Taxonomy (GTDB): domain Bacteria; phylum Pseudomonadota; class Gammaproteobacteria; order Magnimaribacterales; family D2472; genus SCGC-AAA076-P13. The sequence continues at coordinate 56,189 of CAJXAZ010000001.1, read as the reverse complement.
AAGGAACGAATACTTAGAGCTCATGGAGATGGATGAGCCTGTTCTAAACAAGATTATCTTTAAAGGGTATGAAATTCTAGGGTTGCAAACATATTTCACTGCAGGACCTCAGGAGATACGAGCATGGACAATTAAAAGTAATGCTACAGCTCCTAATGCAGCTGGTGTAATTCATACTGATTTTGAAAGAGGGTTTATTAAAGCTGAGATAATTGCGTTCAATGATTATATTGAATGTAATGGCGAGTCAGGTGCAAAAGAAAAAGGAAAACTTAGGCTTGAAGGAAAAGAGTACATCGTTAAGGATGGAGATGTTATTCACTTTAAATTTAATGTTTAAACTAATTTAATAAAAAAATATTGACTCTTAGAATCTAGGACTTATCATTCTACGATTGGTTGTGTAGCTCAGCTGGTTAGAGCACGGCATTCATAATGCCGGGGTCGGTGGTTCAAGTCCACCCACAACCACCATTACTTAGATATAAAATAAAAAAGCCCTTGGGACTTCGTTTTTAATATAGTTATGAGGTTAAAAAAGATGGGATCTTTTTTATCTAAGCAAAAAGTAAATTTAGCTTAGTCTTTTTTAAGATATGAAAGAATTATAACTAGTGATATTAAGGCAAGAAGAGCATCCTCTCCAAGCATATTTAAAATATCAGTTACATTCTTATATACATCTCCTACAAAAGGAGTCTCTGTTCCAAAAATAATACCTAGAAGCAATGAAACTAAAACCAAAGGTATTAATAGTTTTGTTACTTTATTAAGAAATGTTGTGAGACTTGTTAGTGTGACTTTAAAATTCATATTTTTATTTAAAAAAAGTTAAGAAGGGTCTAAGCCCTTCTTAACAGTTTGTTAAGTATTACTTAACTAGGCTCATAAGAACTGCTAGAACAAGAAGTCCAACAACGCCATTAGTAGCTAACGTTTCAACAAGAGCCGTTATATTACCAATTACGTCAAGTCCTAGCATGTCGCCAAAAGCTAAGCTTCCGACAATTCCTAGTCCTAAAATTCCAACTATGACACTAGTTAAATTACTAACTAAGTCGCCTATCATCTTCCATGCATTATCCATAATATTCCCCCCTACAGGTATTTATTTATGATTTACAGCCTATATAAGACCATATATTGTTGAAAGGGGCAAATTTTGTGAAAAAAAAAATCCTAGAAATTTGACTTTCTAGGATTTTTAAAATAAGACTCTAAGAAGTGGTTTATTCTTGTTCTTCTTGATCTTCTTGAGGAGCCTCTTCAGTTTCCTCTGCTTTAACTTCAGGTTCTTCAGCTTTAGCTAATGCTTTAAGAGATAATTTCATCTTACCTCTATCAAAACCAATTAACTTAACATCAAGTTCTTGACCTTCAGAGAGTACAGCATTTACATCTTCTGTTCTCTCTGCTGAGATTTCAGAAATATGAAGAAGACCATCTTTACCAGGTAGGATATTTACAAATGCTCCGAAGTCTACAATCTTGACTACAGTTCCTTTGTATACCTTATTTAATTCTGGTTCTTCTAATATACCCTCAATGATTGCTAGACATTCTTGCATTGATGTTTGATTTTGACCAAATACTGAAACAGTACCATCATCACTCACATCAACAGTAGCACCTGTTTTTTCTTGCATACCCTTGATTACAGCGCCGCCTTTACCAATAATCTCTTTAATTTTATCCTTGTTAACCATGAATGTTTTCATAGCAGGAGCATTTTCAGATAATTCTTTAGGCTTAGAAATAGCGTCATTCATAATCCCAAGAATATGAGTAATAGCTACCTTCGCCTTTGTTAATGCTGCTTCCATTATAGCTTCATCAATACCTTGGATTTTAATATCCATTTGAAGAGCTGTAATTCCATTTTCTGTTCCAGCTACTTTGAAGTCCATATCGCCTAGGTGATCTTCATCTCCTAGAATATCTGTAAGAACAGCAAAATCATCACCTTCCTTAATAAGACCCATTGCAATACCTGCAACTGGACTAGATATTGGTACGCCTGCATCCATTAGTGATAAAGATGTACCGCAAACAGAAGCCATAGAACTAGAACCATTTGATTCAGTAATCTCAGATACCACTCTTAATGTATAACCAAAATCTTCTACATCAGGTAGAACTGCTTTTATTGCTCTTTTAGCTAAGTTACCGTGACCAATCTCTCTTCTTTTTGGTCCTAAAGGCATTCCAATTTCACCAACACTATATGCAGGGAAGTTGTAATGAAGCATAAAGTTATCAGTACTTTGACCTTCTATAGACTCAATTCTTTGAGCATCTCTAGATGATCCTAAGGTTGCAACAACAATCGCTTGAGTTTCTCCTCTAGTAAATAATGATGAGCCATGAGTACTTGGAAGGATCCCAGTCTCAATAAATATTGGTCTTACTGTGTCTGCATCTCTTCCATCTATTCTAGGCTGATTACTTAAAATATTTTTTCTTACTATATCCTTTTCAAGACTTTTAAATGCACCTAAGACCTTTCCTAGTTGAATATCATCAGCATCAGGATATGAGCTAACTATGTCTTGTTTTATGACGCCTATTGCAGCCGTTCTTTCAGTTTTATCTTTGATAGCGAACGCTGCAGTAATTTGATCTGTATATTTCTCAGAAAGTTCTGCAGAGTAAACTGGTGTTTCTTCATCTACTTTAACAACCCAATCTTCTTTACCTGCTTTTTGCTTTAATTCAGTACAGGCCTTTACAACTGCTTGCATTTCCTGATGTCCGAATAGGACAGCTCCTAACATTAAATCTTCATTAAGCTCTTTAGCTTCTGACTCTACCATAAGAACAGCTTTCTCAGTTCCAGCTACTACCATATCTAAATATGAATTTTCTAGTTCAGCATAAGATGGGTTTAAAACATAGTTACCATCTACAAAGCCCACTCTTGCCGCTCCCATTGGTCCATCGAATGGAACTCCGGCAACACATAGTGCAGCAGATGCGCCTATCATTGATGCAATATCAGGGTTTTGCTCTTTTCCTGAAGACATTACAGTACAGAATATTTGAACCTCATTCTTAAACCCTTCTGGGAAAAGAGGTCTAATTGGTCTGTCTATAAGCCTAGATGTTAATGTTTCTCTTTCTGTTGGTCGAGCTTCTCTTTTAAAAAATCCACCAGGAATTGTTCCTGTTGCATAAAATTTTTCTTGATAAAAGACTGCTAATGGAAAGAAGTCCTTTTTAGGATCTGCTTCCTTTCTTGCAACTACAGTTGTTAAAACAACTAAGTCACCTATTGTAACGACAACTGCTGCAGTCGTTTGTCTTGCAACTTTATTTGTCTCTAGTTTTACTAGTTGATTTCCGTACTGAAATTCTACTGATGTAGATTCTAATTTATTATTTTCCACGATTTTCCTTTTTATGTTTGATATTAACCTCTAAGCTTTAATTGCTTAATAACCTCTGCGTAACTTTCTAAATTTTTTCTCTTTAGATAGGCTAAAAGTTTTCTTCTTAGATTTACCATTCTGATTAAACCTGTTCTTGAATGGTGGTCTTTTTTATGTTCTTTAAAATGACTTTGTAATTTATTGATATTTTCAGTTAACAACGCAATTTGAACCTCTGGGGATCCAGTGTCGTTATCAGTTCTTTGAAATTTTCCAACGATTTTTTCTTTTTCTTGAGCTAAAAGTGCCATATTTATATTCCTCGTTGTACATTCATTAATTGATGCAAACCTCGTACAACTAAAGTAAGCGTGCGAATCTTATAACTTATTACCCCATTAAACAAGTCGTTTAAGGGCTAAGACAGATTCAGATACCACACCTAGTCCAAGAAATTTCGATGAATAATCATAAATTTTATAATAATTATTTTCATGATCAATATCTAAGATTTTCACACCATTACTAAAATTTTTTGTTTGATCGGGATCAAGGTGAATATCATGAAAGTTATTAAAAGCTGATTCTATTGATATAAGTTGATCTATATTTATCGCCTCAGGTTTTTTAGCCTCTAAATAGCTGAAACTACCCTGTGAAGTTCTTGTTAATGATGACAGGTGGGCTCCGCAACCGATTTTATCTCCAAGATCTCGCGCAATAGATCGAATATATGTTCCCTTTGAGCAATGAATAGATAAAGAACAGGAATTGACATCGTGACTTATGTCTTTGATAGAAAATATATTGATATACCTAGGGGGTTTAGAAATAAACTCACCTTCACGTGCGTACTTGTATAGAGGCTTTCCTTTAAATTTTAGAGCAGAAAAAAAAGGAGCTACCTGCATAGATTCACCAATAAAAGACTCTAAAGCCTCATTAATATCCTTTTCTTTAGGTATTATCTCTGAAGATTCGATGACCTGCCCCATAGCATCATCAGTATCTGTTTTTGTTCCAAAGGTAATTCCAGCTATATATGATTTATCAGATTCCAAAAAGAAAGATGAGAATCTAGTTGCCCTATTGATTGCAAGAATAACCAATCCCTCTGCCATTGGATCTAATGTACCAAGATGACCAACTTTTTTAAGTGAAAGAGATCTCTTGACCTCTTGAACTAAGCGATTAGAGCTTATACCTTTTTCTTTGAAGGCTAGAAGAAAGCCGTCCATTATTATAGATTCTTTAAAAGAGTTTCAATATTGTCAGAGTACTCAACACTCTCATCGAACCTAAAATTAATTACTGGAACTCTTCTTATTTGCATGGTTTTTGAAAGCTTAGATCTAACCATGCCGCTAAATTTCTTAAGAACCTTTTTATCTAGAGTGCTTTCACTTTTTATTATTGACTCGCCTATCAGTGTATAAAAAACAGTAGCATGACCGATATCATCAGATACCTTCACAGCAGTAATATTTATATTTTGCAGCCTAGGATCTTTAGTTTCTTTATTTATTATTAAAGAAATTTCTTTTCTAAGGACATCCGCTACTTTTTCTGATCTTAGTGATGACATTAAAATCTATTACATTGATTGAGATTCTTCTTTTCTATCATAAACTTCGATTTTATCGCCAGGCTTGATGTCTTTGTAGTTTTTAATACCCATACCACATTCACTTCCATTTCTAACTTCATTAACATCTTCTTTAAATCTTCTTAATGAATCTAGCTCACCTTCATGAATTACAATATCATCTCTTAAAACCCTAACTGGTTTATTCCTAAGAACAGTTCCTTCAATTACATTACAACCTGCTATTTGACCAAATTTAGGTGAGCTAAATACTTCTAGTACCTGAGCAGTTCCGACAATCTCTTCTCTAACAATAGGATCTAATAATCCACTCATTCTAGCTTTAACATCATCTAGTAATTCATAAATAATACTATGGTAATTAAGGGGTATTGACTCATCTTCTATAATTTTCTTTGCTGCGTTATCGGCTCTTACATTAAAGCCTATGATTATTGCGTCAACAGCTACTGCTAAATTTGCATCAGATTCTGAAATTCCACCAACGCCGCTTGAAACAATTTTAACTTTTGCTAAATCGTTTCCTAAGTCATGAAGAGAGGCTGTTATTGCTTCACAAGTTCCGCCTACATCTGTTTTTACAATAATATTAAGTACTTTTTTAGTATTTTCTTTACCTAGTAATTCAAATAGATCTCCTGCGGATTCATCTTTTTGTTTAAGTAGCTTTCTTTCTTTTTCTTTAGTAATTCTATATTCAGCAATTTCTCTAGCTTGTTTATCATTGTCTACCACCTGGAACTGATCGCCTGCATTAGGAACATTACTTAGTCCTAGAACCTCAACAGCTGCTGATGGTCCTGCTTGTTTAATTTTTGATCCATCGCTATTAACAATACTTTTAATCTTCCCTACTGCATTACCAGATGCAACCATATCACCAACTTTCAAGGTTCCATTTTGGATTAAGAAGGTAGCAATTGAACCTCTAAATTTATCAAGCTCTGACTCAACAACTACACCCTGTGCTGGTCCGTCATAATGAGCCTTTAACTCTAATAATTCAGCTTCAAGTGAAACACTTTCTAGTAATTGATCTACTCCGGTACCTTTTAATGCTGATACTGGAACCATTTGTGTTGTGCCGCCCCAATCTTCAGGAGCTAAATCTTTAGCTGCTAGATCGCCTTTAACCTTGTCCACATCCGCACCTTCGAGATCTATTTTGTTTATAGCTACTACTATTGATACTCCAGCAGCTTTAGCATGATTAATTGCCTCTTCTGTTTGTGGTTTTATTCCATCATTAGCTGCAACAACTAAAATGACTATATCGGTCGTGTTGGCACCCCTGGCTCTCATTGAAGAAAATGCAGCATGCCCTGGAGTATCTATGAAAGTTATCATACCTTTCGAGGTCTCTACCTCGTAAGCACCAATATGCTGAGTAATTCCTCCAGCCTCTCCATCAACAACTTTTGTTTTTCTAATAAAGTCTAAAAGTGTGGTTTTGCCATGATCTACGTGACCCATAACAGTAATAACAGGTGATCTTAGCCTTGCTTCATCTTTATAGGTAATAAGGTTTGCAAGATCTTCTTCAAAGTTTTCTTCTTTTAAAGGAACAGCATTATGGCCAATCTCTTCTACTACAAGGATTGCAGTTTCTTGATCAATCATATCGTTTATTGTTGCAACAACACCGAGACTCATTAAATTTTTAACTACAATATTTCCCTTAAGAGACATTAGCTTAGCAAGCTCGCCGACCTGAATAGTGGTAGGAACTTCAATATCTTTTTTTATAATCTCAGTAGGAGCTTCAAATTTATGTTCTGAGCTTTTAGGGAAAGATCCCTCTCTTCTTTTGTATGCATTGACTGCGCTTGAAAGCTGGTCCTTAACATTTACTTTAACCGAGGATTTTACAACTTCAGGTTTTTTAAACTTGTCTTTTCTTTTTTGCTCTTCTAGTTTTGTTTTAGCTATTTCTTTTAATTGGTCTTCTCTTATTTTTTGTTGTTCTTTAAGCTGTCCAGAAGCTGCGGCTCTCTTCGCCTCAATGTCATCAGAGTACCTACTTGGTGCAGTGGCTTCAATTGGAGCCTTTCCTTTTGAAGTTACTGTTACGCCAGATCCTGAAGTCATAGGCTTAGGAGCCGGTGCTGGTTGCCCACCTTTTAAGGATCTAAGTAATGCCTGCTTATCAGAGGCTGTTATCTCATCAGTATTTTTAGAGTGACTAAGCCCAGCAGTCTTCATGCGCTCTATTAGAGCTGCATCAGATATCTTTAGAGTTTTAGCAAAATCTTTAACAGTTAAAGTCAAAATATATATTCCTTTTTAGATTAATTAAACCAGTGCTCTCGAGCTTTCATTATCATTTTTGATGCATCATCTGAAGAAATTTCAATAATTTCTTGAAGTTCATCAACTGCAAGCTCCGCTAAGTCATCTTTATTTTTAATGCCTTTGTTCGCAAGCTTTTGAACATCTTCATCTTCCAGATTAAGATCTGTTAATGACTCAACATTTCCTTCCTCTTCAGTAATTGCTCCCATTGCTTCCATAAGAGCAGCATCCTCTGCAGAGCTCTTAATTCTTTGAATTTCCTCTTCACTATCAACAAAATCTTTAAATACCGCATCTTCTGCATAAGCGATATCATCAAATGAGGATAAACCAAGAGCAATAATTTTTTCTGCAATTTCATCAGAAACAGAAAGGCTACTTGTAAGATTAGCAAGAAACTCTGTTTCTTCAACTTTAACCTTTGCTTCTGCCTCTTCGCTACTAACAATATTTAATTCCCAACCTACCAGTCTAGAAGCTAATCTAATATTTTGGCCTCTTGAACCAATAGCTAATGCTAGATTTTCTTGATTAACTGCTATATCCATAGATCTTGAACTTTCATCCATAACAATAGATTCGACTTTAGCTGGGACAAGCGCATTAATTACTAGTTGAGCTGGATTATCGTCATAAATAATAATATCTATTCTTTCATTTCCAAGTTCTGAGGATACTGCTTGAACTCGGGAACCTCGCATACCGACACATGCTCCGACTGGATCTATTCTTCCGTCATTTGTTTTTACAGCAATTTTAGACCTTGAGCCCGCATCTCTTGCAATGCCTCTAATTTCTATAATATCTTCACTTATTTCTGGAACTTCTATAGCAAATAATTCAGTAACCATTTCAGGACATGATCTATTTAACATTAATTGAGCGCCCCTTCCTTCCACTTCTTGAATTTGTAATATAGCTCTTATGCGATCATTAATTTTATAAATTTCACCTGGCATCAGCTTATCTCTCGGAAGAATAGCCTCTGCATCATGAGATATGTCTACGATTATATTGTCTCTTGTTACTCTTTTTACAGTTCCATTAACCAATTGATTGTTTTGACTTTTGAATTGTGAAACTACCTTCTCTCTCTCTGCTTCTCTAACTTTCTGAAGCATAACTTGTCTTGCTGCTTGAGTTTCGATTCTTCCAAATGGAACATTTTCTTGTTGTTTTGTATGTGTTTCACCCAAATCAAGATCGGCATTGTCTTTTGATATATGAGTTTCTAAATGGAATTCTTCATCAGCTTCGTCAAATACAAGCCAATTCCTGTGAGTAGAGTATTCCCCTGTATCTCTATCGATTTTAACAAATAGCTCAGCATCTTCGTGAAAATGCCTTTGAGACGCAGAAGCAATAGCCTCTTCTATAGCTGCAAAAATTAAATTTTTGTCGAGCCCCTTCTCGTTAGAGACCGAGTCAACAACTGCTAATATTTCATTACTTTCCATAATCATTCTCCTTCATTAATTTTTCAAAATTCGGATCTAATCGACAAACATCCATGTCATTAAAATCTAATTTATATTCGAGTTTAGCTGTTTCAATAATAAAAAAGTTTTCATTACATTCAGCTAACTTGCCCTCAATATTCTTAATTCCCTCTAACGGCTCTCTAAGTTTTATTTTTAAGTCTTCACCAATATACTCCAAGAGCTGGTTCTGATTAAAAAATCTTCTACTTATGCCAGGAGTTGAAACCTCAAGAACATAATCCTCGCCAAGTGATGAGTCTAACTCTATCTCATAATTTAAATCTCTAGAGATATTCTCACAATCATCAATATTTCCACCTGTAGCTGAGTCTATGTAGATTCTTAAAGTTGGTCTTTTCTTACCTCTCAAAATCTCTATGCCCCATAAAAAGCACTCGTGCCTTTTAATTACAGGTTCAACAATATTTTCAATTTCTTCTTTTACCATTTTTTTACACAAAAAAAGGGCTAATGCCCCACAAAAAAAATATATGTAACTGTGGTAGCGGGGGCTGGATTTGAACCAACGACCTTCGGGTTATGAGCCCGACGAGCTACCAGACTGCTCCACCCCGCAACGCAGGCTGAAGTGTAATGAAAAGATGTATGTTTGGTCAAGTATATTATTTTTATAATTTCAAATAATAACTTGCTATAATCTTGCCACTTTTGGCCGAAGTGGTGGAATTGGTAGACACGCTAGCTTGAGGGGTTAGTGAGCGAAAGCTCGTGCGGGTTCGAGTCCCGCTTTCGGCACCAGTATGTATTTCTTAATTATTCTACTGGAATATCGTTTGAAGATGACTCAATAACAGCCTCTTCAATCAACTGTGTATCAAATACTGCTGCAGTATTTTGAGTTTTATACATGTAGGCAAGGGCCAGAGATAATACCAACCATGTTGCTACTAATGCATATGTAAGTTTTCCAAGAAAGTCTGATGGGCCTAATGCTCCAAACATCGAGTTTGAAGATCCACCTCCAAATGCTGAACCTAAATCTGATCCTTTGCCCTGTTGTAAAAGAACTAAGGCAATGATTGCAATTGCCAAAACGATACATATTATTTTTATAAAAATTATCATTGTGTGATTAACCTACTATATATATTTACTATTTTTAAAAACTCTTCAGCATCCAAGGATGCTCCGCCTATTAATCCACCATCTATATTTATTTGAGTGAAAAAATCTTCAGAATTACTCTCATTAATGCTTCCACCGTATAAGACTAATGGCACTTCATTATCTGAGGATTGAGATTGTACAACATCTTTTATAAATTCGTGAATTACATTGATATCTTTTGCTTTGGGTGTAATCCCGGTACCAATTGCCCATACTGGCTCATAAGCAACTATAAAATCTTCTTTAATAGTTATATTTGATATGGCCTCTTCAATCTGAGATTTAAGAATATCCATTGTCTTTCCTTGCTTGTTCTCCTCGAGCGTCTCTCCTATACAAAGGATTGGTTGAAGGTTTGCTTGATAGGCAGATTCTATTTTTTGTTTTAAAAGTTCGTTTCTCTCTTTAAAAAGAGTTCTTCTTTCAGAGTGACCAATAAGCGTAAAATCACAACCAATATCTGCGGCCATCTCTCCAGAAATAGAACCGGTTCTAGGCCCTCCATCCGAGTCTATATCTTGAATACCTATCTTTACTTCAAATGACTCTAATAAATCTTTTATCTGACCAATGTGTAATGAAGACGGGGTAATTCCTATATTAGATATAATTTCTTTAGGGCAATTCTCAATAAAAAATTTACACCATTTCAGATTAGATAGTATGTCTCCATTGGCTTTCCAGTTAGCAATGATCATCTTATGATTTTGAAGTAATAATATTAATTAAATCATTTGCAAATTTGGTTGCAACATTCTCCTCTGGAGCTTCAACCATAACTCTTATCTTGCTTTCCGTTCCAGAAGCTCTTACCAGAACTCTGCCAACAGTAATATCAGACTCGATCTCTTTAATCATAGCTTTAAGATCCTTGTCGTTAGCTATATCTTTATTTTTAACTGCAATGGCTAGATTAACCTGAGGCATCTTTTTATAATTAGCTAAAACTTCAGATGGATCTTTTTCAAGTATTAATAGTGAAGAGATAACCTTTAAAGCGGCGATTGTTCCATCACCAGTGCTGACTAAATCTTTACATATAATATGACCAGAGGTTTCCCCTCCAAGAAGCCAGCCTTTCTTAGTAAGCATTTTACTTACATATTTATCGCCAACATCTGCTCTTTTAAAATCATATCCTAGTTTTTTGATTCCATCTTCTAGCCCTAAATTACTCATGTGAGTTCCAACAACTCCAGACCATGGACCAGCTCTGTTAGGATTAGAAAAAGCTAAAATATATAAAAGATCATCGCCATCAAGAATATTTCCATCTTTATCTACTATTATTACCCTATCGCCATCTCCATCAAGAGCAACCCCAAAGTCAGCTCTTTGTTTGATAACCTCATCTCTGACAAGTTCTGGATATGTGGAGCCACATTGAGCATTTATATTAAAACCATCTGGTGTAACACCAATAGGAATGATCTCAGCTCCAAGTTCCTCAAAAACCTCTGGACTAACTTTGTAACAAGCTCCATTAGCACAATCAAGTACGATTCTTAAAGAAGAAAAGGATACGGTGGAAGGAACAGTGGATTTACAGAACTCAACATATCTAGCTCCAGATTCATCAAACCTTCTAGCCTTACCCAGCTCTTCAGTTTTTACTGGCTTTAGTTCTGTTTCTAAAAGTTTCTCAATCTTCTTCTCTAATTCTTTTGAGAGCTTTTCACCATCTGCATTAAAAATTTTAATTCCATTATCAAGGAAGTCATTATGAGAAGCGCTGAGAACAACTCCAAAGCTATTTCTTAATGATTTTGTAAGGTATGCAACTCCAGGAGTTGGAAGTGGCCCTAAAAGCCTTACATTTACACCCGAGGCTATAAAACCTGCTTGTAGTGCAGATTCAAGCATGTAACCAGACACACGGGTATCTTTTCCAATCATCACGGTATCCCAGCCAAGCTCTTTCATTACAATGCCAGTGGCATGGGCAATTCTCAAGCAAGCCTCAGGAGTTATGAGTGTCTCTACGGGACCCCTTATTCCATCTGTACCAAATTTAAGATTCATAATAAGAAATTATAACTCTTCTGCTGGCCCTTTTATTGAAGATTTTGTATCTGTATTAGATGGAGGAATATTATCCTCTGACCACCCTTTTGGCTCTCTGGGCTCTGCCCCTGCCATAATGTCATCTATCTGAGGTGCATCAATTGTTTCATATTTCAATAAAGCATCTGCCATAGTATTTAATTTATCTAAATTAGTTTTTAATAGGTTCTCTGCTCTTTCATAACTCTTATCAATGATCGACTTAATTTCTGAATCAATCAATTTTGATGTTTCTTCACTTCTGAACTGAGCAGGTGCTGATGCAGACCTTCCAATAAAAGGACTTCCTTCATCTTCACCATACTTAATAGTCCCAAGCTTCTCAGAAAGACCCCATTTAGTAACCATATTTGTAGCTATAGATGTTGCAACCTCGATATCATTTGAGGCTCCAGTAGTAATGCCTTGATCACCATTAATTATACTTTCAGCAATCCTTCCACCAAATAATGTTGCAATTCTTCCAAGTAAATATTCTTTACTTTGCATGTAAGTGTCTTCTTCTGGAAGGAACATTGTTACCCCTAAGGCTCTTCCTCTAGGAATAATAGTAACCTTGTATACGGGATCATGGGTTGGACATAACCTTCCAACTATTGCATGACCTGCTTCATGATATGCAGTAATTCTTTTTTGCTCTTCGCTTAGAATCATTGATTTTCTTTCAGCGCCCATCATAATTTTATCTTTAGCTAGATCAAGATGTGACTGATCAATTTTTTTATCTGAGTATCTTGCGGCAAATAGGGCTGCTTCATTAATCAAGTTAGCAAGATCAGCTCCAGAAAAACCGGGAGTTCCTCTTGCGAGAATCAATGGATCTACATTCGAATCTAATGGAACTTTTCTCATATGAACTTTTAGAATTGCTTCCCTTCCTCTTATGTCAGGCAAATCAACAACAACCTGTCTATCAAATCTACCGGGTCTTAAAAGAGCCGGATCTAGAACATCAGGTCTATTTGTTGCAGCAACAACAATAACCCCATCATTACCCTCAAAGCCATCCATTTCTACTAACAGCTGATTAAGGGTCTGCTCTCTTTCATCATGACCCCCTCCCATACCAGTTCCTCTATGTCTTCCAACTGCATCAATTTCATCAATAAAAATAATACATGGTGATTGTTTTTTTGCTTGTTCAAACATATCTCTAACTCTTGAAGCGCCAACTCCAACGAACATCTCAACAAAATCAGATCCAGAAATACTAAAAAATGGAACCTTAGCCTCGCCAGCGATAGCTCTTGCAAGTAAAGTCTTTCCGGTGCCTGGAGGCCCAACCATCAAAACCCCTCTAGGAATTCTTCCGCCAAGTTTTTGAAATTTTGTAGGGTCTCTTAAGAAATCAACTAATTCTTGAACATCTTGCTTCGCCTCTTCGCAGCCAGCAACATCTTTAAAAGTTGTTTTAACTTGTCCGCCTTCCATGAGTTTTGCTTTACTTTTTCCGAATGACATAGGGCCGCCTTTGCCTGACATGCCACCTTGCATTTGCCTCATGAAAAAGAAAAATATTCCTAGTAACAAGATTATAGGGAAAGCTCCAACTAAGAGTTGCGATAGTATTGAAGGTTGTTCAATTTTCTCATACTCAGCGACAACTCCATTATCCTGAATGGCCTTATCCAAAACGTCATCTTTCTTAAATATTGGGTGAGTAGTTTCAAATTTAGATCCGTCCATACGATCTCCAATAATCGTCATTTGATCGCCTTTGTATACAATTTTTTCAACACCGCCTGAAAGAACTTCCTTTTTAAACTCGCTATAACTGACTTGCTCTCTAGCTGTTGAATTTTCAACATTGTTAAAAACAAACATTAATAAAGAGCCAAGGATGACCCAGACTAAAAGATTTCTAAAAATACTATTCATTATTTATAAGCTCCATATAAATATATTTCACCAGATTGCTTTTTTGAAGCAGCTGGTTTAAAAGTTTGAACTATCTTGAAAGAAAGTTCCATTTTTTTTCGAAGATTTTTCAACATACTGTTTTGAAAGGTCTTCATTATAAATGATCCATGAGATTTATTTAAATATTTGGCAGCAACTTCCAAAGTAAGGATATTGAGCTCATAAATATTTTCGGTGTCTATGGCATGTATACCAGTCAAGTTTGGGGCGATATCTGAGATTGCAAGATCAAAAGAACCCATTAATGAGAATATTGGATCAATAGTATCTATATTTTCAATACTTTCTTGATAAAAATTTACACCCTCAACTGACTCCATATCTAGTATATCTATTGCATAAACTTCTGATTTTTTTGATTTTTGCTTTATATACTGCGACCAGCCACCAGGCGCAGATCCTAAATCAAGAATATATTTTGACTTTTTGAGGACTTGTGTTTTTTGTATTATTTCATCTAGCTTAAAAACTGCTCTGGTTCTAAAACCAGATTTTTTAGCTTTTAGAGCCCAGCTGTCAGCATGCATTGAAATTATATATGCTTGACTTCGATGATCTCATAAGTGAGCTGACCGGAAGGAGTTATTATTGTTACTTCGTCATCTACAAATTTACCAACAAGGCCTTTTGCAATTGGGGTATCGATTGAGATCAAACCATTAGTCGGATCAGACTCTAAATTTCCAACAATTTTATATACAATCTCTTTATCAGAATTTATATCATAGAGCTTTACTGTTGAGCCAAAAATAACTCTTCCTGTTTCTGGAATTTCTAAAACATCTATTACTTGAGCATTTGATAAAGCACTTTCAATATCATTGATCCTCGCCTCCATTAATCCCTGCTCTTCTTTTGCGGCATGATATTCGGCATTTTCTTTCAAATCCCCATGCGCTCTAGCTTCAGCTATAGATGCAGACACTCTAGGTCTTTCAACAAATTTTAGATTTGCAAGTTTTTTCTTGATAGCAACTTCGCCATCTTTTGTCAGTGGAACTCTACTCATAAAAATATTATAACAACTAAGATGAATAAGTACTTATTTCTTGAAGACTGTTATAGGACCAGTCAACTTCCTCGCTCTTTAATGCTTCCATGATCGCAAAGGCGCCAAACATTGTAGTAGTGCAGAATATTTTATTTCGTAAAGCAGTTTTTCTCATAGATGCAGAATCTTCTATAGATTGCTTACCTTCTGTAGTATTAACTATTAAATCAATTTCTTTATTCAAAAGACAATCTACAGTGTGTGGTCTTCCTTCTGTAACTTTATTAATCCTCTTAACTTCATGGCCAAGACTTTTGATATATTCAGCTGTTCCTCCTGTTGCTATTATGTCAAAACCATTATCTACAACTAAAGGAATTAGTTTATCTAAATATTTTTTATCTGAATCTTTTACACTTATAAAGATAGAACCAGATCTAGGTAGAATTTTATTTGCGCCTTTCTGGGCCTTGGCATAAGCCTCGCCAAAGGTAGGCCCAATTCCCATAACCTCTCCAGTAGATTTCATCTCTGGACCCAATATAGGATCTACTAGAGGAAATTTATCAAATGGCATAACAGCTTCTTTTACGAAAAATAAATCTTTAGGCAGTTCGCAAGAGAAATCTTGCTCTAGAAGGCTTTTTCCTATCATTGCTTTTGAAGCAACTTTTACTAATGAGTTTCCAACAGCTTTAGATATAAAAGGGACTGTTCGCGATGCTCTTGGATTAACTTCGATGATATAAATATCATCCTCTTTGATAGCAAATTGAATATTCATCAATCCAATGATATTTAATTCCTTTGCAATATCCTTAGATTGTATTGAAAGACGCTCTTGGATTTCTAAAGATAAGCTATACGGAGGAAGAGAACATGCCGAGTCACCAGAATGAATCCCAGCTTGCTCAATATGCTGGAGAATTCCTCCAATTTCCATATTCACTCCGTCTGAAATTACGTCCACATCAACCTCAATAGCGTCAGTCAGATAACTATCAAGCAAAATGGGTTTGCTGTTTGAAACCTCAACAGCCTCGGTAAGATATGTTTCAAGCTCCTTGGGGTTGTGGACAAGCTGCATCGCCCTCCCACCAAGAACATATGATGGTCTTACAACTATTGGGAAGCCAATTATCTCAGCTTTTTCTAGAGCTTCAGTGATATTTCTAACCGTTGCATTTGATGGTTGTTTTAAATTAAGTTTAGTAACTAATTCCTGGAAACGCTCTCTATCCTCTGATCTGTCAATCGCATCAACATCAGTACCAAGAATTTTTACTCCTTTTTCAGAAAGAATATCAGCTAATTTAAGAGGTGTTTGACCTCCAAATTGAATAATTACACCTTCGGGATTTTCATTATCAATAATATCCAAAATCTTTTCAGCTGTTATGGGCTCAAAGTACAACCTGTCAGACACATCGTAATCCGTGGAGACGGTTTCAGGATTGCAATTAACCATAATCGACTCAATGCCTTCTTCTTGCATAGCAAGAGACGCATGAACACAACAGTAATCAAACTCAATGCCCTGACCTATTCTATTGGGCCCACTTCCTAAAACTAATATTTTTCTATTTTCAGATGGCTTGCTTTCGCAATCCTCTCCGTATGTTGAATACATATAACAGGTTGAGGTAGCAAATTCTGCTGCACAAGTATCGACTCTTCTAAAGATTGGAATGATTTTGTTATCAATTCTATGCTTTCTAAAATCAGCCTCAGTCGAATTAATCATTCTAGCTATTCTAGAATCAGAAAATCCCTTCTCCTTTAAAGGAAGGATTTCTAATTTTGTCAGATCTTGAATTTTTTTATTTTTTAAAGCCTCTTCTATATCTATGATTTCTTTAATTTGGTCTAAAAACCAATAATCGATTTTTGTTAGTTCGTATATTCTTTCTAAACTCCACCCGGTTCTCATCGCATCAGCTACATAAAATAATCTTTTTGGTCCAGGGAAAGTTAGCTCATATTGAATTTCTTCTTTATTAGATTCTTCTATAGATTTAAACATTGAATTCAACCCATCTAGATCCTCTTCCATACTGCAAAGTGCCTTTTGCAAAGACTCTTGGAAGTTAGAGCCTATAGCCATAACCTCGCCGACTGATTTCATTTGAGTTGTTAATTTTGAACTAGCTTGTGGGAATTTTTCAAAAGCAAATTTAGGAATCTTTGTAACAATATAATCAATACTTGGCTCAAAGGATGCTGGAGTAAGCCCACCTGTTATATCATTTTTTAATTCATCGAGTGTAAATCCAACCGAAAGCAAGGCAGCAACCTTAGCAATTGGGAAACCTGTTGCTTTTGATGCAAGAGCTGAGGATCTACTTACCCTAGGGTTCATCTCTATAACAACCATCTTTCCATTATCTGGATTGATAGCGAATTGAACGTTTGATCCACCAGTATCAACACCAATCTCTCTTAAAATTTTAAAAGAAGCATTTCTCATGATTTGATATTCTTTATCAGTTAACGTTTGAGCTGGGGCAATAGTAATTGAGTCCCCGGTATGAACACCCATCGGGTCTAAGTTTTCAATTGAACAGACAATAATACAATTATCTTCGCAGTCCCTTACAACCTCCATTTCAAACTCTTTCCAACCGATCAATGATTCATCGATTAAGAGCTCAGTTGTAGGAGAGAGCTCTAATCCTTTTTCACATATGCCCTTGAACTCATCGATATTATATGCAATTCCACCCCCTGTTCCGCCCATAGTAAAAGATGGTCTGATGATGCACGGGAAACCAATTCTACTTTGCACCGACAAAGCATCTTCCATTGAATGAGCAATGCCAGAATTTGGAGTATCTATATTAATGGCATTCATTGTTTCATCGAAAAGCTGCCTGTCTTCAGCCTTATCAATCGCCTCTCTGT
Organism: uncultured Gammaproteobacteria bacterium; assembly: GCA_913050015.1. Lineage (GTDB taxonomy): Bacteria > Pseudomonadota > Gammaproteobacteria > Magnimaribacterales > D2472 > SCGC-AAA076-P13. The sequence continues at coordinate 38,438 of CAJXAZ010000001.1, read as the reverse complement.
TGGCTCCAATTAATATAACTCCATGCTTTTCTAAAACACCTTCCTTATCTAATGACAGAGCTGTATTGAGAGCTGTTTGCCCACCCATGGTAGGTAAAATTGCATCTGGCTTCTCTTTCTCGATTATTTTTTCTACGGACTTCCAGTGAATTGGCTCTATATAAGTAGCATCTGCTAGCAAAGGATCCGTCATTATTGTTGCAGGATTTGAATTTACAAGTATTACTCTAAAACCTTCATCTTTAAGAGCTTTGCAAGCCTGAGCTCCAGAATAATCAAACTCACATGCTTGACCAATAATTATAGGACCTGCTCCAATAATTAAAATAGATTTTATGTCGTTACGTCTTGGCATACTCATCCACCATGGAAGTAAATTTATTAAATAATGTTTGTATTTCCTGAGGCCCGGGACTTGCCTCTGGGTGACCTTGAAAACTAAAAGCAGGAGCATCATTAAACTCGATGCCTTGCAGTGAATTATCAAATAAAGAAATATAGGAAGGTTTTATATTATCCGGTAATGAGGATTCATCTACTGAGAATCCATGATTTTGACTGGTAATCATGACTTCTGAGGATGAAATATTTTGAACAGGATGGTTGGCGCCATGATGACCGAACTTCATTTTATAAGTTTTTGCACCACCGGCAAGAGCAAGAAGTTGATGCCCTAAACAAATCCCAAAAATTGGGATTTTAACTTCTAGAAATTTTTTAATATTCTCAATTGCATAAGTGCATGGCTCTGGGTCTCCGGGACCATTGGAAAGAAATATTCCCTTAGGAGAAAGTTTCATAACCTCTTCAAAGGATGTTTCGGCATTAACAACTATTATCTCGCCCAGATGATCTGATAAAAGTCTCAAAATATTTGTCTTAACTCCAAAATCATAAGCAACTATAGGGTGTGAATGACTAGCGGGCTTATGATCAGGCCATACCCCTTCATTCCACTTGTAACTTAGCTCTGTAGAGACGCCTTTTGCAAGATCAAGACCCTTGAGCCCTGAAAAATTCTGAGCTTGTTTAATAGCATCTTCTTCTGATATCTTCGAAAGAGAGCCTATACAGCAATTCATGGAGCCCTTATCTCTTATAATCTTAGTTAATTTTCTAGTATTAATTCCAGATATAGCTATAACACCTTGCTCATTTAAGAATGTTTCTAAGCTTTTGGTAGACCTCCAGTTACTAGGTTTTATACAAAAATTATTAACAATAATGCCTGATGCATGAATCATGGAAGATTCATTATCTTCATCATTTATGCCAGTGTTACCAATATGCGGATGCGTAAAAGTTATAATTTGTTTTTTATAAGATGGATCGGTGATTATTTCTTGGTAACCGGTCATTGAGGTATTAAATACGATTTCAGCTACTTCATATTTTTCTTCACCAAACCCCTCTCCATAGAATATACTTCCATCTTCAAGGGCTAGAATAGATTTAAAGGACATTTAAGCCTCTCTTTTTAGAAGAAAATAATTGGGAAAAGTAAGAGTGTCTGTTTAAAGAAATTTGGGGTTTTAATGAGCTGAAATATCGTGCTTGCATTAAAACTGTACTTTATAGACTTAGTGCTCTGATGTCTATTTAAAATGTAAAAAATATGGAAATAACAATAAAGTCTGAAGAAGATATAAAAAAAATGAGAATTGCTGGAAAATTAGCGGCTGAAGTTCTTGAGATGATAGAGCCATTTGTTATTCCAGGTGTTTCAACCGAAGAGCTTGATAGAAAATGCTATGAACATATTGTAAATATTCAAAAGGCAATTCCAGCAAATGTTGGCTATAGAGGTTTCGAAAAAACGATATGCTCAAGTATCAATCAGGTAATCTGTCACGGTATACCAGATCACAATAGAATTTTAAAAGAAGGTGATATCTTAAATATAGATGTAACAGTTATTAAGGATGGCTGGCATGGGGATACGTCTAAAATGTATCTTGTTGGTAAATGCAAACCACATAATGAAAGACTCGTAAAAGTAACTCAAGAATGTCTATATAAGGCGATAGAGGTAGTTAAGCCAGGAGCATACCTTGGAGACATAGGTCATGCTATTCAAAAGCATGCTGAATCTAATTACTATAGTGTGGTTGAGGATTACTGCGGCCATGGAATTGGAAAAATTTATCATGAAGATCCACAAATACTTCATTACGGAAAACCTGGTCGTGGCTTAGAAATTCAAGAAGGCATGTGTTTTACTATTGAGCCAATGATTAATCAGGGATCAAAATATTGCAAAACATTAAGAGATGAATGGACAGTTGAAACAAAAGATGGAAGAAATTCTGCTCAATGGGAACATACATTAGCAGTAAGAAGTAATGGAGTTGAGATTCTTACCAAAAGGGTTAATGAGTCAATATGACCTCTAAAAAATTAACCATTAATGAAAATTTTTGGCTAAATTTTTCCAAGGTATATAAAAAACCTTCTCTAGTTAACAAATATTTAGCAGACTGCTCAGATGAAATCGAAGCAGTTATTGTAAAAAATTTTAATGAGTTAGGTCTTTCATCAGAGTATTCAATATATGCAAACGGTGGTTTTGGAAGAAAGGAGATATTTCCATCATCAGACGTTGATCTTTCAATAGTTCAGCATAATAAAAATATTAAAAATACAGAAAATCTTGAAAGGTTTATTGCAAAGCTTTGGGATAGCGGTTTAAAGGTTGGGCATTCTGTAAGAACTATTCAAGATATCAAAAAAGTTGCTGGCAATGACCCTGTAGAATTTACTTCATATTTAACCAGAAGATCATTAGTTACAAATTCATTAATTGATATCAAGATGAATGATGTTCTCAGCAAAGCATGGGGTAAAAGAAAATTTTTCAATGCCAAGTATGATGAGCAAGAAAGAAGATATGGGTCATTTTTCTCAACACAATATAACCTAGAACCAGATTTAAAAGAGTCTCCAGGAACTCTTAGAGATTTTCAGACAGCGCTATGGATTCTTCAGCATTGTTTTGGCATGAATGACTATAAAGATATAAAAAAATCGAAAGAATTTGCTGACCAGATTGATTCTGCTATTGAGTCATATGATTTTATTAAAGCAATGAGATTTGCAACAAATATAACAACTAAAAAAAATAGATTGAGTTTTGAGTCTCAGATTGAGATATCCAAGCAAGCAAAACTAGATGGCGCAACTAATAAACGAACGGTTGAGTTAATGATGCAAAGATTTTATGAAAATGCATCTAATCTATCAAATTTTAATAATCTTATATTTGAAAGTTATAGAGAAAGTATAACTTTTGGTTTAACTAAAAGCTTTGGTGAGTTTTATGTGAAAGGAGATAAAGTTGGGATAAAACCTGGCAGCTTACTCAACAGAAAAAATCTTATCTTCGAAATTTTTATTTACATTGGTAAGAATAAAAAAATTAATTCAATTGATACTCCGACAAAAATTTTACTGAAAGAAAATATCAATTTGATTGATGATGATTTTAGGAATGATAAATATTTTTCAACTCAATTCTTAGAGATATTAAGGTCCAAATACAATCTATCATCACTTCTAAAGACTATGAAAAATCTTGGTATTCTTCAGGCTTATATTAAGGAGTTTGGCGATGTAATTGGTCAAATGCAATTTGACTTGTTTCATGTTTATACCGTTGATGAGCATACATTTAAACTTTTAAGGAATATGCGCCAAATGCAAATAGCTCCCCAGGATGGCTTTGAGCTTGAATATGAGCTGATAAATAAATTGGAAAAAATTGAAGTGCTCTATTTAGCTGGCCTGTTCCATGATATTGGCAAAGGAAGGGGCGGAGATCACTCTAAAATAGGTGCAAAAATAAGTTTTGATTTTGCTAAAAAAATTGGTCTATCAGTAGCTGATGCTGATTTAGTGTCATGGCTAGTTCTTAATCACTTACAAATGTCTTCAATATCTCAGAAAAAAGATATTTCAGATCCTGAAACCATTAGCTCATTTGCAGATGTTGTTTTGAACACCGAAAGATTAAATTATTTATACCTTTTAACTGTAAATGATATTAGGGCTACTAACCCAGCTCTGTGGAATGGTTGGAAGCATGGTCTATTAAGAGATCTATTTCTTTTAACTAGATCCAAGTTGAATAAAGATCCAATTAAAACATCGAATGAAATTGCATCAGATAGAAAAGCTAACGTTTTAGCTTTTTTTAAAGAGCATCAATTAGATTCTATAAATACCTATCTTGAGCTATTTGATAATGAGTATTTTAATAAAAATAATTCTGGAAAACTGAAATGGCAAAGTGGCCTCGTATTAAAAGAGAAGCCTGGGGAACCAGTCATAGGGTGTAGAAGATGCTTTGAAAATTTAATAGAAATTTTTATTAAGGTAGATAACTCGGAAGGGTTGTTTTTAAAACTTGTACAAATATTAGATTTATCTGGTCTAGAGGTTATCGACGCTAATATATCAACTAGTAGTAATAATGGAATTGCAGCAAATACCTTTATAACAAAGTTTTCTCATCATAATAGAGCATTAAATAGTGCTGAGTTAAAAGAAGTAAAAGATAGAATCTTAAATAATTTTAAGAACTATTCTCCTTTTAAGAAGTCTCCCAAGAAAGAAAAAAACTTAAAGAGCTTTAAAAAAGTTCTTTACATAACCAACGTAGAGGATGAGCTAAAGAAAAGAAATCTTTTAACTATAGAGACCCTCGATAGCCATGGTTTACTTGGAAAGATTGCGAAAGTGCTTAATGAAAATGGTACTTCTATTTATTCGGCTAGAATCAATACTCTTGGTGATAGGGTTGAAGATACTTTCGAAATAGAAGATATGAATCTATCCATAGTATCTAAATCAAAAATACAAAAAATTACAAAAGCACTTGCAGAGCTTATATAAATTACGTTAACTACAAACTATAATAATTAAATGAATATAAATGCGACAGGAATAGCAAATAAATCGTCTTCTGGAGAAATTCTTGATGTATTTTTTCCTATTATTAATTTTAATGGCAAAACAACTGAAATACATTCACTAGGAGAGTTTGATTTATCAAAGGAGATTATAGAAATTTCGTGGGATGAGAGTGACCTTAATTCACCTGTAAAAGACGTTTGCTCTGCTTATCTGAAGCTTCATCTGCTTTCATATAAATTTGTTCTTCCAAACTCTATTAATTTAGATGGTCTGTTTGGCGCACTTCCCAATGTTGCTTGGACAAATCATGGACCTATATCAATTGACGAGATCGATAAAAAATTGCTTGAGTCTAAACAAAATAATACAGACCTTTACGTTAGATCGCTTGATAAGTTCCCCTGTCTGACTGATTACATCATCCCAAAAAATGTAAGAATAGCAGATGCATCTAGGGTGAGATTGGGGGCATATATCTCCGAGGGCACAACAGTAATGCATGAAGGGTTTGTTAATTTTAATGCCGGGACCTTAGGAAAGGCCATGATAGAAGGAAGAATATCAGCTGGTGTTGTTATAGGTAATAACTCAGATCTTGGAGGCGGATGTAGCACTATGGGGACTTTGTCTGGTGGCAATGATGTAAAAATATCAGTGGGTGATAATTGCTTACTAGGAGCAAATTCTGGTCTTGGCATTCCTCTAGGAAATAACTGTATTGTTGAGGCTGGTCTATATATTACTGGTGGAACAAAGATAGAGTTATTTGATAGTGCTAAATCATCTAAAGGTATCTTTAAAGGCTCAGAGCTATCAGGATCATCTGATTTAGTTTTTATAAGAAACTCTTTAAATGGCTCTGTAATAGCAAGGCCAAATAAATCATTAGTAGAATTAAATACCGAATTACATTCCAATGATTAAATTTCTTCAAGATCTTATACAAATTGAATCCCTTTCTCCAAGAGATGAGGGTTGCTTTGATATTATTGAAGATAGGCTTAATAAGCTGAATTTTAATTGTGAAAGAATTAATTATTTAAATGTAGAAAACCTTTACGCCACTTTTGGTGATAAAGGTAAATTGTTCTGCTTCCTTGGACATACTGATGTGGTGCCAACTGGACCTGTTGAAAAATGGACATATCCACCCTTCTCTGCTCATATTGAAGGCGATCTCTTATATGGAAGAGGCACAGCAGACATGAAAGGCTCAATCGCAGCTTTTCTAGAATCTCTAGATGAATTCTTTGCTACCAAGCCAAATCTTAATTTTAGAATTGCTATTTTGTTGACGTCTAATGAGGAAGGGGACGCTGTAGATGGGTTTATAGATAAAATAGTTGATGACATGATTCAAAAAGATGAGAGGATAGATTTATGCCTTGTTGGCGAACCTACATCTTATGAGAAAATAGGTGATAGTGTCAGAATTGGTAGAAGAGGCTCCCTAGGAGGCTCTTTAAAGATACTTGGCAAACAAGGGCATATTGCTTATCCAGAAAATGTTAATAACCCAATATTTTCAGCAAGTGATGTAATAGTGGAACTAAAGAATACAATTTGGGATAATGGCAACGCTATTTTTCAACCTACCAGCTTTCAAATATCCAATATTCACTCAGGAACAGGAGCTAAAAATGTTGTCCCCGGTGAACTGGATATGTTTTTTAATTTCAGATATTCAACAGAATCTACTCAAGAAACATTGGTAAATGAGTTTGAGTCTATTCTCAAAAAATTAAATATAGAATATGAAATTAACTGGAGACTGAGTGGCCTACCGTACCTCACAACAGAAAATAACTTAAAAGATGTGGTTGTGAAATCAATTGAAAATATTACTGGTTACACTCCAGATCTTAATGCTAAAGGCGGAACATCAGACGGAAGGTTTGTTGCAAGAATGGGTACCGAAATTGTTGAGCTTGGACCTCTGAATGACACCATTCACCAATTAGATGAACATATAAAAATATCTGAATTATGGACCCTTAAAAATATCTATACAGATATTCTTAAAGGTCTTAATTCAAAACTCTCTTAAACCTTAAGAGCTTTTTTCTCTCGACTTAAATACAAATGACATTGCAATTAATAGCACTGCTATAACTGCATAATATTGAATCATGAAAGTAAATATTGGCTGAACTGAGCTCAAGCCATCAACTGTTGCATCTCCACCCAGAAGTCCTGCAAGCACCCCGCCAATTGCAGAAGCTAAGAACCATAAACCAAACATCTGCCCCATGTATCTTTTTGGAGAATACTTAGAAAAAGCAGATAAACCTATAGGAGATAGAGCTAGCTCACCCCATGTTTGAAGCAAGTAAGTAAGTAAAAGCCATCTCATTCCTACTGGAGCTGAAACCATTGCCAGTTGAACTGCATACACCATGACCATGAAACTAATTGCCATAAATATTAGACCGATAGCAAACTTGATAGGTAAAGATGGGTCCATGTTTATTCTTGCTAAGTGAGCCCAAATTCCAGCAAAAATTGGAGCAAAAGTTACAACAAATATTGGATTAGCAAACTGAAGCCATCCTATTGGAATAATAAATCCTGCTACAGATAGATCTGTGTAATCCCTTGCAAAAATACTCAATGAACTCGCTGATTGATCAAAACCTGACCAAAAAGCGGCTGCTCCTATAAATAATACAAATAGAAGTAACAAATTCTTTTTCTCAGAAGCCGAAAGCCCTGCAAAAGAATATAAATAGAGAAAATATGCACCAGCAACAATTGTTAAGAAATAAGCAAAATTCTCTGCGAAAACTCTTGGTTCAATTGTAATAAGACCAAGCAAACCACAACCAATAACAGCAAACATAAGAACTAAACTTAGCTTAGTCCATTTGATATAACCTGCTCTCTTTGATTCATCCATATCATTAGGGAATTCACCAGCTGAACCAAGAAGATGTCTAAATTGGATATATTGATATACCCCAAAAGCCATGCCTATACCAGCTGCTCCAAATCCATAATGCCAGCCTATTTTTTCTCCTAAATAAGAGCAAATCAAGAAACCTAAAGTAGATCCAATATTAATAGACATATAAAAGATTGTGTAACCAGAATCTCTTCTCTTGTCATTATCGCCATAAAGATTGCCAACTATTGTTGAGATATTTCCTTTTAAAAGGCCTGTTCCCAGAACAACAAAGACTAAACCTAAGAAAAATGTTTGCTCAACGGGTATCGCAAGAATAAAATGACCAAGTGCAATTATGATTGCGCCAAGAAGAACTGCTTTCTGATGACCTAAAATATTATCAGCAATCCAGCCTCCCGGAACCACCATAAAATAAACCATTCCAACATATATTCCATAAATTGCATTCGCGTCCATTGCAGATAAGCCCATGCCTGGATTGAATCCAGCCAATGAACCTGTCATATACAGAACTAGTAAAGCTCTCATTCCATAATAAGACATCCTCTCCCACATCTCTGTCAGAAATAATGTTCTAAGCCCAATTGGATGACCAAAAAATCCAGTATCTTTATTCATAATGATTTATTCTTTTAAGTAATTTAATTACTATAGCAAAATGAATCTAAAATCCCATACCATTTTTCCATTAAAAAGAATTGCAGCTACTATTTACGATCTCTTTCTTCTGCTAGGAGTCTGGTTTGGTGTTGGATCTATTGCTTTATGGATGAATAATGGAGAAATACTAAATCCATGGCTAGGGCTTTTAATTGTTTTTATTAGTACTTGGGCTTTCTATAGTTACTTTTGGACTCATGGAAATAAAACACTGGGAATGGCTATATGGAAAGTAGAAATTTATAGCTTCGATGGAAATAAAGTCAATCTTCGTCAAACTTCAATTAGATTTATAACAAACCTTTTAATATTTAGCCTAGCTGGGCTGCCGCTTATTCAAATCTATTTTTCTTCGAATGGCCATTCAATCAGTGACGTATTGTCTAAAACAGGCTTAAGGCCTATTTAGATTTTTTTGTATGAATAGATGCTAGCAATTAATAGCAGAATTGCTGGTGTAATCACACCAATAAAAATTGGGTAACTAAAAGATATAAAAAAGCTTATTGAAAAATCTTGTATTACTTTATAAACAAACCCTCCAACAACAGCTAAAACTATTCGAGATGCAGGCGAGGAATCGCGAAGGGAGCTAAATATAAAAGAGCCAAAAAATATTATTATTGCCAAAATAGAAAATGGATAAAAAATTCTTTTATAAAAAGATTTATCAAGATGCATTTTAAATAGCTGGTCTTCTTTGGCTAAATTACCTCTGAGTAGAAGTCGGTATTTTCTTACATCTTTAATACTTAGATTTTCTATATCCTTAAAAGATACCCTGGCCACCAAAGGAAACAGAAAATCTTCAAATGCTTCAGCGTTGCCTTGACCATTAAAGCTATGAAACTGAAGTGAGTCGTCAAATTTAATTCTATTTTTGCTTATTTTTGCTGAGTTTGATGTTTTGGAGTAGATGGCTTTATTTGATGCTGATTTGACAAACTTTACGTTAAAAATAGTGTTGCTGGTTATATTGGTATAACTTATTAATGCATTTTCATGCTTCACCCATTGGGTATTAGAAGATACTTCCTGACTCCCGCTTAGCTTCAAGCTCTTTTCAATCTGAGCATTTAAATGAATTTCTCTAAAAGATAATTCATCTACAAAAAGAAAAGAAAAAACCAAGATCATTGGTCCTATTGAGCTTATTAGAATAATTTGAATAGGTGATTTACCGCTAGATCTAAGAACATTTAGATTGCCCTCTTGATGGGAAATACCAAGTGAAATCATAACGCCTAATAAGCAAGCTCCTTCTAAAAAATTCATTGCACTATGTGGCATGGATAGAAAAACATATTTCAAGGCTGAAATAAAAGTATAGCTATCTGATAAATTTTCTAATTCTGAAATAAAATTAAAAACTAAATCGAGTAAGGCAAATATTGTAAATATAAAGAATGAGATAAAAAATGATCTCTTGATAAGATATTTATTAAAGATCTTCATTAGATCGCCAGCCATAAAAATAAAATAATTAGGATTATGGCAGTAAGATATTTTAGATAGACATTCTCTCTAATACTTATCGCCGAAGAATTATTGAAACTAACAATATCTTTAAAAATATAACCTACTAAAAATAGGCAAAAAAGAAGATGCACCCACCACAAGCCAATGCCTGAGATTGGATTATCCGCAATAGACTCTCTTCCATAAATTAAAAGACTTAAATACATTACATAAACAAGCATGCCTGGAAGTATTACTGAAAACCTTCCTTGTCTTGGTTTAACTGCTCCCATATAAACACCCATGAAAAGTAGAATTATTATGGTGAAAGGTATTGATATACTCCATTGAAGAGAAGCACTGTCTGAGGTAGATGAGTAATCAAATATTTTTGACAGGCTTACTCCGGAGATTTGACTTACATCCCTATCCAAAGATAATTTAAATTCTCCAAAAGTTGAGACAAGCTGAGAGGAGTTAGAGAAAATACCTTTATACAAAGATCCATCTAAAAATTTCAGATCTAGATCATTTCCATTTTCAGTCACAATTAATTCATCTGCCAAAACTAAAAAAGAGTTATCGCCATTTGGCTGAAATAATTTGACTCCTTTCAGACTAGTTTCCTCTGCATCTTCTGCATAAATAAATCCACTCCCATCTTTGAGAGAAAATAATTTTTTAGATTGAAGTGCTTCAATTTGCTCTTCAAATGAATCTATTGAAAGAATCTCTTGGGATAAGGCTTTGGTGTATGGAGCTACATACAAACTTAACATTAGAGTTATAGCAAAATAAATGATTGCTTGAGGTGCTAAAAATCTAACTAAATCAATAGGAGCAAGTCCTATAGAAAAAAAACCGTAAATCTCCTTTTCAGCATAAAGCCTGCTAATAGTAATAAGGATTCCAAGAAAAAATGATAAAGGAATTAAAAGAGTTATGAAATCTGGGAACCTCAGCGCAACAACGCTCATTATAATACTAGGATCTATGTATCCCTCTGCAGCTTGCTCAAAATAGCCTACAACCCTTGAACCGACCACTAATAGAAAAAAAATTAATAGGATGCTAAGTGAAGATTTTAGAACCTCCATATTCAGACTTTTTGAAAGAATATTTTTTTTATACATGCCTTGAGAACTATGATGCATTACAATATTTATCTTATCAGTAAATTCCATAATTAGGAGACCTTAAATGGCATATAAAGTTTTAAATAACATTTCATTACAAGATACATCAACAACTAGTTTGAAGGCTTTAAAAACCGACATGCTTGTATTGGTAATTAATAAGGATACTAAAAATGATCCATCCTTTAAAGAGCTAGATAAAGCTTCTAAAAGCTATCTATCAAAAACAATAGCATCACATTTAAAAGAAGCTGGGTCTTCTATGCTACTTCCGAAGGTAAATGACATTACAGCAGAAAATATTCTTTTAGTTAAAGGTCTAGAGAAAGATACTCCAATGCATAAATGGTTGAATATGTATAAAGTTATTGCTAAAAAAGGAAACCAACTTAGCTCTAAAGATATATCAGTTATGTTCGGTACTGCATGTCCTGAAGGTAAAGATTCTCTATGGATGATTGAAATGATAGCCAAAACAATAGAGTCAAATGTTTATATCTTTTCTGAAACAAAAAATAAAACAGCCAAGAAGCCATCTGTAAAAAAACTAACTATATTAACTTCGGGTCTATCTGGATCTAATCTTACAAAAGCCAAACAAGCTGCTAAAAAAGGATATGCCATCGGTGAAGGTGTTAATACTGCTAAATATCTTGGTGATCTTCCAGCAAATCATTGCACTCCAGTAATAATTGAAAAGAAAGTTAAGGCTATGACTAAAGACTTTCCTAAATTAAAGGTTAAATCTTTTAATGAAAAAGATATGGAGAAACTAGGCATGGGTTCTTTCCTTAGCGTCTCAGCAGGAAGTATAGAGCCAGCTAGAATGATGGTTATAGAGTACAAAGGAGGCAAACCTTCAGAAAAGCCTATAGCGCTTGTTGGAAAAGGGGTAACTTTTGATACAGGTGGGGTTTCTATTAAGCCGAGTCCTGGTATGGATGAAATGAAATGGGACATGTGCGGTGCTGCAACAGTATTTGGTGTTATGTCTACTCTAGCGAGATTAGATGCTAACGTTAATGTTGTTGGTGTTATGGCTTGTGCAGAAAATATGTGCTCATCGACCGCTACTAAACCAGGTGATGTTGTAACTTCAATGTCTGGCCAAACAATTGAAATCTTAAATACAGATGCTGAAGGTCGATTAATCCTTGCAGATGCTCTTACATTCGTAGGTAAATATAAACCTTCTTATGTAATCGATATGGCTACTCTTACAGGTGCAGTCGTGGTTGCCCTTGGAAGACATGCTAGTGGAGTTATGGCAAATGACCAACATCTTGCCGATATGATTATTAGCTCGGGTGAAGAGTCAGGTGATAGAGCTTGGCAGCTTCCGCTTTGGGATGAGCATCAATCATGCACCAAAACATCTTATGCTGATTTAGCAAATATAGGTGGAGGAAGAGAAGCTGGAACTATTCATGCTGCTGCTTTCTTATCTAAATTTACAAATGATTATAAATGGGCTCATATAGATATAGCTGCAACTGCATCACATAGCTCTCCAGTTAAAGCTGGAACAGGAAGGCCTGTCCCACTTTTAAGTGAGTTGTTGTTAAGTAAAAAACTAAAGTAGAAAAATTCCAAGAACATGGATAAACAGTATCACCCTACCGAGATAGAGGAAAAGTGGGCGAAGGTCTGGTCTGAGAGAAAGGTTCAGAATGAAAATTCTACAGAGTCCTTCTCTCAAGTCATCCCCCCTCCAAATGTCACTGGTACTTTGCATATGGGGCATAGCTTTCAATACGCTATCATGGATTTCTATACTAGATACAATCATATGGCAGGTAAGGATTCATACTGGCAGGTTGGTAGTGATCACGCTGGAATTGCTACTCAAATGGTTGTTGAAAACAACTTGGCAAAAAAAGAGATAACTAGAAAAGACTTAGGTAGAGAGAAATTTCTTGAAGAGGTTTGGTCTTGGAAGGATTACTCAGAAGAAAAAATTACTTCACAAATTAAAAGACTTGGAAATACCGTAGATTGGGATAAATACAGATTTACACTTGACGATGGATTTAATGAAGCTGTCATTAAGGCTTTTGTCGAACTGCATAGAAAAGGAAAGATCTACAGAGGTTATAGACTTGTTAATTGGGATCCATCCTTAAAAACAGCAGTTTCTGATTTAGAAGTTATTAGACAAGAAAAAGATGGCTTACTTTGGCATATAAAATATCCAATAGAAGGAACTAAGAATTTTGTAGTGGTTGCCACAACAAGACCTGAGACTATGTTTGGTGATATGGCCATTGCAGTAAATCCTAAAGATGAACGATATAAAGATTTAATTGGAGAAAAGATTGTTTTACCTTTTGTGGGAAGAAAGATACCCATTATTGGTGATGATTATGTTGATATGGAGTTCGGGACTGGTTGCTTAAAAATAACTCCTGGTCATGATTTTAATGACTATGAAATTGGAAAGAAATACTCATTACATGAAGTCGATGGAGTGGTTGAAACTTCAGATAATGATAGTGATTTTCAACCTATAAATATATTTAATGATGATGCTTGGTCTAATGAAAATGTACCTGCTCCTTTTAATAACCTTGATCGTTTTAAAGTAAGAAAACTAGTAATTGAAAAACTAACTGAATTGTCACTTTTGGAAAAAGAAGAAAAGCATCATATAAGCGTTCCTAGGGGCGAAAGGTCTAATGTTGTTATAGAGCCTAAGTTAAGCCATCAATGGTATGTAAAAACTGCTGAGATGGCTGCTAGAGCTAACGATGCTGTTAATAAAGGAGAAATTAAATTCCATCCTCAAAACTGGGATAAAACATACTTTAACTGGATGGATAATATCCAAGACTGGTGTATCAGCAGACAGATTTGGTGGGGACATAGAATACCGGCTTGGTATGATAAAGAAGGTAATGTTTATGTAGGTCATAGTGAGTCAGAGGTTAGAGCTCAATATAAGCTAGATGATAGAGTGTTAAATCAAGATGAGGATGTTCTAGATACATGGTTCTCTTCTAGTTTATGGCCTTTTGCTTCAATGGGATGGCCCAACGAAACCGAAGATTATAAAAAACACTTTCCAACATCATTACTAGTAACTGGGTTTGATATTATATTTTTCTGGGTTGCGAGAATGATGATGATGAGTCTTGAATTTACCGATCAGATACCATTTAAGGATGTCTATGTAACCGGCTTAATCAGAGATGAAAACGGGCAAAAAATGTCTAAATCGAAAGGTAATGTTATTGATCCTCTGGATTTGATATATGGCATTTCTCAAGACGATCTAGTTGAAAAGAGAACTTCTAATCTTATGCAGGAAGGAATAGCGGAAAAGATAGAGCGCAAAACTAGAAATCAGTTTCCCAATGGAATTGAATCCTATGGAACTGATGCACTTAGAATGACTTTCTTTTCTTTGGCCACTCATACTAAAGATATTAGTTTTGAGTTAGGAAGACTGAAAGGCTACAGAAATTTTTGTACAAAAATTTGGAATGCAGCTAGGTTTATTAATGGCTACCCTGTCGGGAATGATTCTTTTGAGCCTAAAACTGATACTGATAGATGGATTAAAGAAGAGTTTGAAAAAACAAGAAGTAAAATACAAAAAAATATAGAAGATTACAGATTAGATTTTGCAATAAATGAGGTCTATGAATTTTTTTGGAATAAATTTTGTGATGTATATATTGAGGAATCTAAAAAATCTGGTGAAACAGATAATCTGAGGCCTATGCTGAAAGAAATTTTAATGATGATGCATCCATTTGCCCCATTCATCACTGAAGAGATTCATACCTTATTATTTAAAACTCAAATTATTGAATAGTATTTTCAGGTACTAAAAACATCTGAATGTGATCAATATCATCTTCTAAATAGACCTCTCCCCTTGATACAAAACCCAATTCTTTATAGAAGTGCTCAAGCCTATGTTGAGCTGAAATAATAATCTCATTATCTGGATATAGATTTGAAAGAAAATTGACTCCTTCTTGGGTAAGTGTCTTTCCTATACCCCCACCTCTCATATTAATCTCTGTAACAATTCTTCCCAACGAAGAGCCCTCATATTTAATTCCTGGAGGAAATGCTCTTAAATATGCAATAAGATTATCTCCATCATAGCCAAGTAAGTGGGATGCATCTTGATCTGAATAATCAGCATCAACGTATGGACAATCTTGCTCAACAATAAAAACTTTTTGTCTTAAATTTATTAATGCATACAATTCTTCTGTAGTTAATTCTAAGAATTTCTTCCAAACGTAATTTATTTTTAAAGATTTCTGCAAGATAAAAGATAAGTAATTAATCTTAAATAATTATATATTTCTTGAGAATAATATCCATTCATATGCGTAAGCCATAAATAGTATTTCTAAATATAGATTTAAAGATTTACATATTAAATCTATATATAATGATTTATTTATTAAGGAGAATAATAATGCTAAATATCTACGATCTAAATGTTAAGAATGCTGATATGCAAGATGTGTCTTTATCAGAATATCAGGACAAGGTTCTATTAGTTGTAAATGTAGCAAGTGAATGCGGTCTCACATATCAATATGAGGGCCTTCAAAGTCTCTATAACGATTATCAAAAAGATGGTTTTGAAATCCTAGGGTTTCCTTGTAATCAATTTGGAGCACAAGAGCCCGGAACAAATGAAGAGATACAGTTCTTTTGTACTGAAAAATATGAAGTGGGATTTCCTATCTTCGATAAGATAGAAGTTAATGGTGATAATGCATCGCCCATTTATGAATTCCTTAAAAAAGATCATCCAGGAGAATCTGGATCAGAGAATATTGAATGGAACTTTACTAAATTTTTAATTGGTAAGAATGGCAAAATTGTAAAAAGGTTTGGCCCGAAGTCTGAGCCAAGTGAAATAAAGAGTGATATAGAGAGGTTAATTAATGAGTAGAGAGAATGATGTAAAAAATATCTATGATTTTGTTGTTAAGGATTCGCAAATGCAAGATGTGCCCATTGATTCTTTTAAAGAAAAAGTTCTATTGGTGGTGAACGTTGCTAGCGAATGTGGTTTTACCTACCAATATAAAGGCCTTCAAAAGCTTCATGATGATCATGCTAGCAGCGGTTTAGAGATATTAGGTTTTCCTTGTAATCAGTTTAGAGGTCAAGAACCCGGTTCAAACGAAGAGATACAATTCTTTTGTACTGAAAAATATGATGTTTCTTTTAAAATATTTAATAAAATTGATGTTAATGGCGAAAGTGCTGACCCTTTTTATGATTTTCTTAAAAAAGAGCGTCCTGGCATACTAGGAACAAAAGGTATTAAATGGAATTTTTCTAAGTTTCTTGTTAACAAGACTGGTCAGGTTATTAAGCGCTATGGCCCAACTACAAAGCCCGAAGACATTGAATCAGATATTGTAAAGCTTCTGTAATTCTCAGCATAACTGGTTAAGGAAGAAAGGCTTAGAGGCTTAACGACATTAGTAAGGCATCTTCAGGAACTTCTCCAGAGTAATACTTCTCTCTTATGGCATCTTTTGAAAAGTTATGGCCCTCATAGAATGAAATAGCTTTCTCATTTCCAGCTCTAACCTCTAGAAATACCTGAGTAATCTTCATAGCCATGCATTGCTTATTCATAGAGCTAATAAGAAGACTTCCCACACCTCTTCTCTCATGAGTTTCTTTGACAGCAATGCTAAGTAAATGTGCCTCTGGCTTAATAGGTGAAAAGATTAAGAAACCTATTATTACGGCGTTTTCCTTGCAAACTAAACCGTGGTGGCCAACCTTAAAGGAAGAAGTGAAGTTTTCGTAAGACCATGGCGTGGGGTTTGTAGATAGCTCAATTCCATATGCCTCCTCTAGATCCATCTGATCCAATAAAGATATTTTAAACATACTAAAAAATTAATTTTTTCTTGATATCTTCCCATAACACCTTTTTCAAGCTGGGATTTTTTATTATTTCAGCCAGGCTAGGTGAGGTTATGGTCGGAAGTGATGTTTGAATATTCAAGGTATTTTTATAAAAGATAATAATTCCACTAACAGCTAGAAACTGATTAATAATCTCGGAAATATCTTCATCCTTATTTATTTTGCTAGTTTTTATCACCTCAATCTCACTTATTGGCTTTATAGCAGTAATAATTGCCCCTAATAAATTTTTTTGATCTTGAGAAATATCGTTATAAGGGACATCAAGTAATGTTAAAATATTTCCTTTTTGATAAAAATTAACTTCTTTATCAACTAACAGATTTGGTTCTGGTCTCAGGGAATACCTTGTAACACCAATCTCTTTTAAGATTAGGTTAGTTTTGATGGTTGAAGTTATCATAGAGATAAAATATTAACATTTACTAATGAAAATGGATAATCAGAATAACAAATATAAGGCTTTTAAGCCCATTGAACTTGAAAACAGATCATGGCCTTCAAAGGTAATCAAAGAGTCTCCTCTTTGGTGCTCTGTAGATCTTAGAGATGGAAATCAAGCCCTTATTGAGCCAATGGGAGCTGAAAGAAAAGATCGAATGTTTGCGCTTCTTTGCGACCTAAGGTTTAAAGAGATAGAAGTTGGCTTTCCTTCTGCCTCTCAAACTGATTTCGATTTTGTTAGAGATCTTATTGAATCAAAAAAAATTCCATCTGATGTGACTATTCAGGTCCTTACTCAATCAAGAAATGAGCTAATCGAAAGAACTTTTGAATCCTTAAAGGGAATTCCTCAAGCTATTGTTCATTTTTATAATTCAACTTCTACGCTTCAAAGAAAAGTTGTATTTAAACAAGATAAGGCTGGAATAAAAGAAATTGCAGTTAGTGGTGCAAGAAAAATAAAAGAACTTGCTGAAAAAAATCCAGATACTGATTGGCGTTTTGAATACTCTCCTGAAAGCTTTACTGGAACTGAGTTAGATTATGCTGCTGAGGTTTGTGATGCAGTTGTTGAAATCCTAAAAGAGGTATCTGACCATAAAATAATTATCAATCTCCCAGCGACTGTTGAAATGTCAACACCCAACATCTATGGCGATCAGATAGAGTGGATGAATCAAAATCTTCAATATAGGGATGATATATGTTTGAGTCTTCATCCTCACAATGACAGAGGAACTGCTGTGGCGGCAACAGAGTTTGGATTAATGGCTGGTGCCGATAGAGTTGAGGGAACTCTTTTTGGAAATGGTGAAAGAACTGGAAATGTTGATATCGTTACTCTTGCTTTAAATATGTTTACCCAAGGTATTGATCCGCAATTAGATTTTTCAAATATTAACGCAGTTATGCGAGAGGTAGAGTATTGCAATCAATTGCCTGTTCATCCTAGACATCCTTACGCAGGAGATCTTGTTTTTACTGCCTTTTCAGGCTCGCATCAAGATGCTATAAAAAAGGGCTTCCAAGGGATGAGGGAATCTAATGATCCAGTATGGGAAGTACCATACTTACCAATAGACCCAGCTGACTTGGGAAGAAGTTATGAGGCTGTTGTAAGAATAAATTCGCAATCAGGCAAAGGAGGCGTAGCTTTTTTACTTGAAAAAGATCATGGCGTTTCGCTGCCGAGAAGATTACAAATTAGCATGAGTCAAAAAATACAAAAACTAGCTGATGAATCTGGCAAAGAGATAAATACTGCAGAGATCTGGAAAATATTTGAAGATAATTTCTTAATCCCAAGGAAAGGTTTTTCTTATATAAGTCATAACTCTTCATCCCAAGATGAAGTTCATCACTTAGAGCTAAAGATGATTATTGATGAAAAAGAGGTAACTATAAATGGTTCAGGAAATGGTCCAATTGATTCTTTTATCAATGGTCTTTCTAAAGAACTCAAAACCGTAATAAAAGTTTCTGATTATCATCAATCAGCCATATCATCTGGTTCTGACGCTAAAGCAGCTGCTTATATAGAATTAGAGCAAGATGGAAAAACTAACTGGGGTGTAGGTATTAACCCCAATACGACAAGAGCATCCTTTGAAGCTATTATTGTTGGATTAAGTAAACTTAATAATAGTTAATCAAAATTAGGTTCTCTTTTTTCAAAGAAGGCTTGAACTGCCTCATGATTTTGAGGACTTCTTGTTAAATCATTCTGAATTTCAGCTTCGCTTGAAAAAGTATCCCAGTAACCAACCTGCAAAGACTCTCTCATTAGTTTTTTTGTATGGCCAAGTGCCTGAGATGATCTTTTAGATAATTTAAGAGCCCATTCCATTGTTTTATTTTCCAGCTCATCACTTGATACGACTTTATTTGCAATTCCATAATGCAGACACTCATCGGCGGTAATTTTCTTTGCTTCAATTGCATACTCATACGCTTTTGCATAACCCATAAATTTAGGAAGAAGCCATGACAAACCACCATCCGGAACTAGAGCTATATTACTAAAAACAGAAAGAATATAACCGTTATCTGCCATCATTCTTAGATCACAAGACATAGCTATAGCAGCTCCGATTCCAGCAGCGGGTCCTGAAATAGAAGCAATTACCGGCTTAGGCATTGATGTAATATTTAAAAAAATTGGCTTATAGCCTCTCATTAATGCATCTTTAGAACTCTCCCAACTAGACTTACCCTCTCCTAAATCAGCGCCAGCAGAAAAGGCTCTTCCAGCTCCAGTAATGATAACAACCTTGATATCTTGATCATCCCTAACATCATCTGTTGCTTTTTGAAGATCCCAGATTAGTTGTTCATTAACAGCATTAAGCAGTTCAGGCCTATTCAGTTTAATTGTCGCAACTTTATTTTCTTTAATTAACTCTAAGGTATCGAAATTCATATCTTTTCCTGTGAAATGTTTTAATAATTATATAGGCTACTTCTTTAAGATAACAATACAGCCATCTCTATAAATAATCCTTCCCCCTGGTAGGTCTTGATCGTCCCTAGACCATGAAACTTCCGACCTTGGTCCGGGTCTGGATAAAATAAATGTTTTAATAATTTCTTTAGTAATTTTTTTATTTGGCAAAGAGATTTTCTGTTCGCGAATAGAAGCCCTTAATATATCGATTAATATCTCACCATCAACTTTCTTTAAGTCTTGGACAGGTATTTCATTTTTTATGAGGTGATTAAAGCTCTTGTTTAATAGGAATGAATAGGATTTATTTCTATCCCTAATAATTTCTGATGTAGCTTGAATTCTAGATGATATATTTTTCCACCTTTCTTCAATCAAAGGAATTACGTCATTTCTAATAAAATTCCTGTCCTGATTACTTTCAAAATTTGAGCTATCTTCAATAAAGCTTATTTCATTATTTTTTAGATACTCTAAAAGTTCTGTTTTTGTTAAGTCCAGTAAAGGCCTTATAAGCACCCCTTTACCAACTGACCTTGTTAATGCCGGACCTTCAAGTCCATCGATGCCAGTTCCCCTAAACATTCTTATTAAAATAGTTTCAGCTACATCATTTGCATGATGACCAAGTAATAACTGTTCTCCTTCTTTTAAGATATCTGAGAAAGCTTTGTACCTTGCCTTTCTTGCTGCAGACTCAAGACCATCGCCATCAACCTCTACATCAACAGATTTAATATGCAGAATAATATCTAATTTATTACATATTTTTTTACAGTGAGATTCCCAAGTATTATTATCTGGGGATAGATTATGATCCACATGAATAGCTTCTAATTGAATAGAATGGCTGTGTCTTAAATCTGCAAATAGATAAAGCAAGGCTGTAGAGTCTGCTCCACCACTAAAACCAATATAGATTTTTTTATTTGGGTCTATGTGCTTTATTAAATTCGTAGGATTGATCAAAATCTAAGCACCTATATCTATGAGCCTTTTATATCTTCTTTCAAGAAGATCATCCATAGAGTATTTGCTTAAAATAGTTAAATTATTAACAAGTGATGCTTTGATATTTGCAGACACGATATCAAAATCTCTATGAGCTCCGCCAACTGGCTCTGAAATAACCTCATCTATAACATTGATCTTTTTTAGCTCTGAGGAGCAAACTTTCATTGCATTAGCTGCTTCAGGAGCTTTATCTGGAGTTCTCCAAATAATTGATGCACATGCCTCAGGAGATGCTACAGAATATGTTGCATATTCAAGCATTGATAAATGATCTCCAATGCTAATAGCTAAAGCGCCACCTGAACCACCCTCACCTGTAACAACTACAATAATTGGTGTTTTAAGTTCAGACATAACTGCTAAATTTCTAGCTATTGCCTCGCTTTGACCCCTTTGCTCTCCCTCAATACCAGGATAAGCTCCAGCTGTATCAATAAAAGTAATAACGGGCAGAGAAAACTGTTCTGCAAATTGCATTAATCTCTTAGCTTTACGATAACCCTCTGGCTGAGGCATACCAAAATTTCTTCTTACTTTTTCTTCTGTTTCTCTTCCCTTCTCATGACCAATTATCATGACAGGAGTATTTTCAAGATAAGCCATGCCACCAACTAAAGCAGCATCATCTCCAAACTGTCTATCGCCATGTAACTCATCAAAATCACTAAAAATTCTTTTTATAAAATCTAAAGTATGAGGTCTTTGGGGATGCCTTGCGACTTGAACAGTTTGCCATATTGAAAGTTTCGAGTAGATTTTTTTTGTTAAGGCGTCTCTCTGATTTTCTAAAGCAACAATTTCTTTATTGATTTCAGGGGCATCTGATGAGGCAAGTCTGAGAGCGCTTATTTTTTCTGAAATATCTTCGATAGGCTTTTCAAAATCTAAAAACTTTTGATCTTCAGAGTTCTTTTGACCAGGATCATAGCCATCTGATGTATTTTTATTTTCTACCATAATTCATATTACAAACTATTTACAATTAAGTAAGTTATATCTCCAGTGCACTCGTACCAAATATTTCTTCCAAATAAGTTAAATTTATTAAAGTTGGTAGAAATTTAAATTTCTCACCTGCGCTTATTATAGCTTCAGATTCGCCTGTCTTAACTTTAATGTTTAACTGGCAGCTTCCGTGCATCCAAAAATCATCTTTTATTTCTCCAAGCTTCTCTGAGAGAGTATCTAGAGATGAGATATCAGATTTTTCAATATTTATCATTACCTCCCTTACCTTCCTTTCAAGCTCCGTATCTAGAGAGTCGACCTCTCTAACTCTCATCCTATACATTGCATCTCCTAAATCTTTTGATTTGTAATCATCAAGCTCTATAGATCCTTTTAAAATAAGAATACTTCCTTCTTTTAAAATACCATGACATGTTTCCAAGGTATCACTAGCTACAACCCCATCCATTACACCACTTCCATCATCAAAATTGATAAATGTTAGTGGATTCCCTTTTCTATCTTTGATTTGTCTAGCGCTATTTATAAGACAAACAAGAGATGCTTTTTTTATGTCGTTTGTTATGTCTCCAATCTTTCTTGATCTGAGTTTTTCAATCTTGCCTCCAATTGCATCTACGGGATGGCCTGATAAGTAATAACCTAGCGATTTTTTTTCTAAAGACAGTAATTCACTCATAGTAAGGTCAGGTAAATTTTTATATTTTTCATATGGATCAAAATTCTCATCTATGGAGGCAAATAAGTCACCACTCTTTACACTGGAACCATTTGATGTCTTGGTACTATCTTTAAGCATGTCTTCTATACAAGCAATGGCAATGGTCCTAGATGGTGCAATATTATCAAATGCGCCTGACTGAGATAAAGCCTCTAAAGATTTCTTTCCTCCAAGCTTAATATCTGCTTTTTTAGAAAAGTCCCATAAATCTTTAAAATTAACAGACTCTCTTATAGAGCAAACATGCTTAATGAAAGAATCAGCAACACCTTTTATAGCTCCAAGCCCATACTCAATATCTAAATCACCATTAACAAGAAATCTTTTGCTGCTTGTTAAAATGTTTGGGTTTAACACTTTTATATTCATTCTTTTGCATTCTTGAATTAATGCATGAATTTTATCTGTGTTTCCAAGCTCTGTAGATAAGACAGCTGACATGAAGTGTTCTGGGTAATAGGTTTTAAGAAAAGCTGTTTGATAGGATATTACCGCGTATGCGGCTGAATGAGATTTATTAAATCCGTATTCTGCAAATTGCTCTATTAGTTCGAAAATTTCATTAGCTTTTTTGGCAGAAATAGATTTCTCTTCACATCCTTTTACAAAAATTTCTCTCTGCTCTTCCATCTCTTCAATTTTCTTCTTACCCATAACTCTTCTAAGAATATCTGCCTGTCCCATTGAATATCCAGCAAGAACTCTGGCGGCTTCCATGACCTGCTCCTGATAAACGATAACTCCATATGTCTCAGACAAAACAGGCTCTAAAAGCTCATGAGGGTATACTACCGAGCTTTTTCCATGCTTTCGCTCTACAAAGGTGGTGTGCATGCCAGAATTTAAGGGTCCCGGCCTATATAAGGCCAATAATGCTGTTATTTCTTCAAACTTAGATGGCTTTAAGCTCTTTATGAGAGCTCTCATTCCAGTAGATTCAAGTTGAAAAATAGCCATTGTTTTTCCAGAAGAAAGCAATTCAAATACCTTGGGGTCATCGAGAGGAATATTATCTAAATTTAATAGATCATCTGTTTTTTTAGATGCGTTGATAGATTTAACAGCGCGATCAATTACTGTTAGTGTTCTTAATCCAAGAAAATCAAATTTAACAAGTCCAATTTTCTCTACATCATCTTTGTCATATTGGGTCATAACTGATGAGGATTGCCTATCATTATAAACAGGACAGAAATCTGAAATACTTCCTGGCGCAATAACTACACCTCCAGCATGCTTGCCGACATTCCTAGCAATACCTTCTAACTTATATGCCAAATCAACTACCTCTTTAACCTCTGGATCATTTTTTGCAGCCTGGGCAAAAATAGGTTGATCTTCCTTAGCCTTATCTAATGTCATTCCTGGTGCAAAAGGAATCATCTTAGAAATTCTATCCCCAACTGCATAGGGTTTTCCTAAAGCTCTAGCAACATCTCTTACTACCGCTCTAGCAGCCATCGTTCCAAAAGTAGCTATCTGAGAAACAGAATTTGAACCATATTTATTACTAACATATTCTATGACCTTGTCTCTTTTCTCCATACAGAAATCAATATCAAAATCTGGCATGGATACTCTTTCTGGATTTAAAAACCTTTCAAAAAGCAATCCGTGATAAATAGGATCAAGAGTTGTTATTCCAAGAGCAAATGCAACCAGGGAACCTGCTCCAGAACCCCTTCCAGGGCCTACAGGAACATCATTATCTTTTGACCATTGAATAAAATCATAAACAATTAAAAAATAACTAGAAAAACCCATTGTTTTTATCTGATTGAGCTCATACTCGAGCCTATCTGTATAAATTTTATTCTTTTCATCATCAAAATCATTAATAAATTCTTGTAATCTTTTTTTAGAGAGATCTACCAAAAAAGAATCAAAATTATGCTCTTCTGGAACAGGGTACTCTGGTAAAAAATATTGTTTTGTATGGATTGAAACATTACATTTCTTTGATATTTCATTAGTATTTTCTAAGAGAGAGTCAAACCCTTTAAATAATTTTGCCATATCATCAGATGACTTAAAGAATTGCTCTTGCGAAAAAATTTTTTCACGATTTGGATCATTAAGGGTTTTACCTGTATTAATACAAACCTTTGTCTCGTGAGTATCAAAATCATCGGGTTTAGCAAAAAGTACATCATTGGTAGCTATTAAAGGAATTCCCTTTGTCGTTGCTATAGGAAGGATATTAGAAAAATACTCAAATTCATCAGGTCTATTTGTTTTTTGTACCTCTAAAATAAAGTCGTCATCAAATACCTTAAGAAAGCTGTCAATTTTTTTCTCAGCATCTTCGAGTTTGTTTCTCTTAAGTAGGTCAAATATATGACTATCCTTTCCACCTGAAACAACGATAATGTCATCTTTTAATTTTGCTAAATCGTTAAAATTTATGATTGGGCTTTGGTAGCTATAATTATTATGGGCAGAGGAAATAATTCTCATTAAGTTTTTATGACCTATGTTTGTTTTTGCTAAACAAAGAAGTTCATGCGACTGTTCATCATCATCGAATATAACTCTTATAGATGACCCTGATATAGGCTTTATTCCAGAGGCCTCACATTTATTAAAGAACTTCACCAAACCAAACATATTTGATCTATCTGTTAATGCAACAGATGGAATGGAGTGCTTAACAGCGCTGTCTACAATTTGATTAATAGTTAGTAAGCCTTGGGTAATACTATATTCAGAGGATACTCTGAGATGTGAGAATACATTTTTCATCTAGTTAAATAACGCCCTTAAAAGTTTTCCTGTGTATTGAGCAATAGCCAAAAGACTTAATACTCTCTAAGTGCGCTCTAGTTCCATACCCTTTATGCTGTGCAAAACCATAGTTGGGGTATTTATTATTAAATTCTATCATTAGATTATCTCTGTAAACTTTAGCAATTATTGATGCCGCACTTATCTCTGCAATCAAAGAATCGCCTCCTATTATTGTCTGAGTTGGTAGGTCAATATCTGGCTTTTGATTTCCATCAACCAGTACTTCATCAGGAATAATTGGAAGATTTAGTATAGCTCGTTTCATTGCCAATAAAGAAGCCTGAAGAATATTTATACTATCTATTTCCTCAGGAGATGCAGATCCAAATGCATAATAAGAATTCTGGATTATGATCATTGATAATTCTTCACGTTTATTAGAACTTAATTTTTTAGAATCATCTAAATTAGCTATTTTTTTTTTGAGGATAACTGCAGCTGCTATAACTGGGCCTGCCAAACAACCACGCCCAACTTCATCAACTCCTGCTATTAGACTTTTCAAAGGAGAGCAATTCTATCAGCAGTTTCTAGATAACCTTCACCCATTAAAAGTTTTCTAATATAGTTTTTATCATCTTTTTTTGACGGATCATTTTCAAGTGACTTAGCTTCCAGGTATATGGTCTCTGCTGTACATTCATTCTGAAGAAGTTCTGGATATCTTCTGTTATTAAGAAGTAAGTTTGGAAGACCGATGTGTTTAACTTTTAACATTCGTGAGATTATAGAAAAATTTAAGGCGCTTGTTTTGTAGCAAATAATTGGATTAGCTCCCAGTACAGCTGCTTCAAGAGAGGCTGTACCAGATGTCACTACTGAATATTCTGAAATTGACAGGAATTCTCTAGAGCAATTACATTCAACAACTATAGGAAGATTACTTTCATGAAGATAGGAATCAATTAAATTTTTTAAATCTTTATCCGCAGCAGGAATAAGATAAGTAAAATTATTAGATTCTTGATTATGTTTTTTAATAAAATCTATATAAATAGGTAACATTTTTTTAATTTCAGATTCTCTACTTCCAGGAAGGATAGATATAAACCTCATATCATTTTTTAAATTAAATTTTGATTTAACATCAGTAATATCTGCATGCATAATTTCAGAAAAAGGATGCCCTAAATGAATACTATTAAGACCCCTCTCTTTATAAAACTTATCTTCAAAATTAAATAAGCAGGCCGTAAAGTCTATATATTTTTCAATGGACTTGATCCTGCCCTGTCTCCACCCCCAGACAGAAGGGCTAACAATTTGTATATTTTTAGATATTTTTTTATTTTTAAGAGCCTTATGAATTCCCATATTAAAATCAGGTGAATCAATCCCTATGAAGTAATCTATGTCTTCATGAACAAACTTTTTAATTAAATTTTTTCTTAGTTTTGTTAGTTCTCTTATATTTAATAGTGGCTCGATAAGGCCCATTATATGAAGTTTTTTAAAATCAAATTCTGAATTAAGTCCTTGATTTGTCATTTCCGGACCGCCAACTCCAAAGAGTTGAACATTATAATTTATTTTTAAAGCTTCGATAACGCCTGAACCAAGCCTGTCCCCAGAGTATTCTCCTGCAACTACCCCTACTCTAAGAGTTGGCTTACTAGGCACTTATCTTAAGATTCCTCTTTCAGAAGCTTTTATAGATTTAATGAAGGTATTAAGACAAAGATCATCTGTTTCATTCAACATAGTATTTAGC
Source organism: uncultured Gammaproteobacteria bacterium (assembly GCA_913050015.1). Classification (GTDB taxonomy): domain Bacteria; phylum Pseudomonadota; class Gammaproteobacteria; order Magnimaribacterales; family D2472; genus SCGC-AAA076-P13. Next base: position 11,357 of record CAJXAZ010000001.1, on the reverse strand, counting down.
TTTATTAGAGCATCATCCAATTTCAGGTCTCGTCTATAAACAACTTTATAAGCTTTCTTTATTAAGGCTATTGATTCATCAGATATATTATTTCTAGACATTCCAATAGAATTTAAACCAACAACTCTTGCTGGATTAGAGGCTGCCTTGATATAGGCTGGTATGTCCATTGTTATAGAAGCATTCATTCCTGCGAAGGAATAGTCGCCTAACTTGCAAAATTGATGGACTGTTGTAAAGGCTCCTATTACTACAGAACTACCCACTTCAACGTGGCCTGCTAATCCTGCATTATTAGCAAAGACATTATTGCTTCCAACAATACAGTCGTGTGCAATATGAACATAAGCCATGAAAAGATTATCATGCCCTATCTTGGTAACACCCTTATCCTGAATAGTCCCTCTATGAATAGTAACCCCTTCTCTAAAAATATTATTGTCTCCAATGATTAGCCTGGTATCTTCTCCATTAAATTTCTTATCAGGTGTATCTTCACCAATAGTTGAAAATTGATAGATAGTATTATTTTCTCCTATTACCGTTGGTCCTTTTAGAACGACATGGCTCAATACCGATGTGCCCTTTTGTATTTCGACATCTTTACCAATAATACAAAATGGTCCTATGTTTACAGAAGGATCAATTTTTGCAGATTCATGGATAATAGAGGATGGGTGGATATTCACTATACCTTCCTGTCAGCACATAAAATAGTTGCAGAGCAGGCTAGCTCTCCATCAACTTCAGCTCTACATGCAAATTTCCAGATACCTCTTTTTTCATTAAGGACTTCGCTATAAAGATGGATTACGTCCTCTGGACCAACACGCCTTTTAAACCTTGCCTTATCAATACCAGCAAAGACATAAATAGAACCCTCTTCAGGTGTCTTATTCATACTCTTAAAACCTAAAATACCAGAGGCTTGAGCCATAGTTTCTAATAAAAGAACTCCTGGCATAATAGGATTTCCAGGAAAATGACCTCTAAAATAATCTTCATCTGGACTATTATTTTTTATACAGTGGATTTTTTTTCCCAGATCAATGCTTACAATCTCATCTATAAATAAGAAAGGTTCTCTATGGGGAAGGAGATTGGTAATTACGTCTACAGTTCTAGTATCTAACATCACTAAATCCTTTTTTTAATAAAGATTGATGACTTTGCCCAATCTTGCTGCTTTTGAGCTGGCATTATACCAATATAATTACCTGCCTCTTTGATAGTTTTAGTAATTAATGTATGAGCTCCTATTATTACGTCATCACAAATAGAAAGGTGTCCAAGAACACCTGAAAGCCCTCCCATTTGAAAGTTTTTACCAATAACTGTAGAGCCCGCAATCGCGCAACAAGCTGCAATTGCAGAGTTCTTTCCAAGTATTACATTATGTGCAATATGGACTTGGTTATCTAGTTTAACGCCGTCGTGTATTTCAGTATTACCTAGAGCACCCCTATCAATAGTGCAACCTGCTCCAATTTCAACATTTGAGCCAATAATTAACTTTCCTATTTGTTCAATCTTTACATAACCGTCTTTCGAAGGAGCATAGCCAAAGCCATCTGAGCCGAGAACTGAACCATGTTGAATTATTGAATTTTTGCCAATAAAAACATCTCTGACAAGAGAGCAATTAGCTCTTATAACTACATTTTCTTTGACATCACACCCGGGGCCAATATAAACATTTGCACCAATAGAAACATTATTTTCAATAATAGCTTCATTCGAAATTACAGCAGTAGGATGAATACTATGCGTATCTAGCTCAAAAGAAGGCTCTTTGAAAAGAACGCTTAGTTTTGCAAAGACTATATAAGGGTCTTCTGATTTAAGATAATTTAATTCAGTATCTAAGTTAAAGTTAGCGTGAACCACTACAGCTCTAGCTTTTGTAGTTTTTAGAAATTTAGTATATTTACTATTAGCAAGGAATGTAATAGAGGTATCTGAGGAGTTTTCTAATGTAGCTAAATTATCGACGACAGCTGAACTGTCGCCGATAACTAAAGAGTTTGTAAGATTTGCTAGCTCGGCTAGTGTAAAACTTTTCTTTTCAGCCACTACTCAGACTGAGTATTAGCCTCTGAAGCTGCAACATCTAACATTGATGTAACATCGTCAGTCAGATCAAGAGCAGGATCACTAAATAAAAGGCTATCATTTTTTTGAAGCAATACTTTAATTTGCTTTGCTTGAATTAGCTCACCAATGATTTTTTGCATAGCTGGTCCAGTTGAAGCAAAAACTGCTTGAGCTGTCTCTTCTTGAGCTTGTTGTATTTTTCCAGCTAGAAATTCTAGATCTTTACCTTTATCTTGAATATCTTTTTGCATTTGAGCAATCTCTTGTTGAGATAAAGTCTCGCCATCTTTTTGAAGTTTCTCAGCGATAGCCTGTCTTTCTGCTTGAATAGACTGAGCTTCTTCTAAGTTTGAAGAATAGTTTGCACTTTCTTCCAATGCCTTAAAGGCATCTGAAGCAGCCTGTGTAGTTAAAACAGCAGTTCTCATGTCTATTACCGCAATACCTTCTGCTGCAAATACTGGTGCTGAAGCAAACAAAAATGCTATCAAGTAAAATTTAAATACGTTTTTCATAATTTCCCCTTATTGGTGATGTTTATTTTATATTAATTAGAATACATTTCCTACAGTGAATTGGAATTCTTCTGTTTCTTCAAATTGCCCAGCATTGGTAGGTTTTGAGATTGCAAAACTCATAGGACCAAATCCTGTAATCCAGGTAACACCTACGCCATATGAGTACCTTAAATCCTCTATAGCTGGCTTATAACAATTGATTTGATATTCTTTGCAGTTATCAGAAAAAACATTTCCAAAATCAAAAAAGAATGCAGATCTCATTGATCTTTGATCTTCAATAAATGGAAGTCTAAATATTAGTTGAAGGCTGCCTTCAATTTTAATGTTTCCACCAATAGGGTTTCTTTGGGTATTTGAATTGGCATATGGATTGTAATAAGGATAATCAACGATTCCATCAGCATCAGTATCTATAAGATTTGGGCATGTTCCTTCTGAATAATTAAACTCATAACAAGGTGCTTCGGTACTTCTAGGGCCTAGTGTATTTGATTCAAAACCTCTTAAAGATCTTGGACCTCCCGCATAAAAATTTTGAAAGAAAGGAGTTTCTTCTGTATCACCAAAAGAAGATAAGTATCCAATCTCTCCAGAAAAACCAAATACTAAATTTTGAGATAGAGGTTGATAATACTTTTGCCTAATATTGAATCTATAGTAATTTATATCACTACCAGGTAGTGTTGAGGATAGACTTATAGCACTTGAGGCTCCATCTGTTGGAAAGGTACCTCTATTAAGAGTAACTCTTTGCCAAGATGTTTGAGCTGTTAATGTTTCAAATATATTACCTTCAGAGTTAGTAAAATCCCATATCTCCCTTGCAGGACTGCTTCCGATATCAATATCTGTTTTATCATAAGTTAGACTTAATCCGACTCTGGTTATATCTGAAACTGGATAACCAAACTGAGCTCCAATTCCCGCAGAGTTAGTTAGATAGTTGGCAACATTAAACTCTCCATAATCTGTTTCTCTAAAATATAAGTTATAGCCAAGACTGACTCCGTCTTTTGTTGCGTAAGGATCTTGGAAAGACAGATTGTAGCTTTTAGTATAAACATTTTGATTAATGCCTATTCCAACAGTATTACCGGTGCCTAAAAAATTTTGCTCTTGAAGATTAAAGCCAAGCATAAGACCAAAGTCACTATAACCAACATTACCGCCTATAGATCCAGTTGTTTCCTCGTCAACATTAAATGTAATATCAACTTGATCATCAGTTCCTGGAACAGGTGTAGTCTCAACTGACACCTCTTTAAAGTAGCCCAATCTCTCTAATCTTATCTTTGAATTTTCAATACTAGCGTCATTTGTCCAAGCGCCCTCATACTGTCGCATCTCTCTTCTTAGAACATAGTCCTGAGTAATTTCATTACCTGTAAATAATATTTTTCTTGTATAGGTTCTAGCACCAGGATCAATACTAAAAATTAATTTAACATCCTGGGAGTCGTCATCTATTTCAGGCTCACCGCTAACTTCAGCAAATGCATAGCCTTGATTGCCTAGAATACTTATAAAATATTCTTCGATAGCTGTAATTTGAGCTTGTGAGTAAGTCTGATCTTTCAATGAATTAGTTATGTCTTCATAAGCTTCCTTTTCAAAAGGTATATCGCCAATAACTTCTACATCTTTAATATTATATTTATCACCCTCAATAACATTAAAGGTTATATATATTGATTTTTTATCTCTTGATAGGCTTATTTGCGATGACTCTAATGAAAATTTAATATATCCCCTATCGCGATAAAATGATTCTAGAGACTCTATATCACCCTTAAGCTTTTCTCTTGAGTAGGCATCATCATTAGATAGGAATGAAAAAAATGCGCCCTCAGATAACTCAAATCCCTTTAGAAGGTCTTCATTAGAAAATATCTCATTTCCGATGATATTAATTTTTTTTATTTTTGCACTTTTGCCTTCATCAACCTCAATCTTGACTTCAATTCTATTTCTTGGTTTCTTGATCTCTTCTATTTCGACGTCAGCTCCATATCTTCCATTTGATGCATAAGATCTTATTAGCTCAGATTTAACTTTTTCCAATGTAGATCTTTTGTATACTTCTCCTTCTTTAATACCAACGCCGTCCAAACTTTCCATAAGCTGCTCAGTTTTTAGAGCCTTGTTACCAGAAATATCAATAGCTGATATTGAAGGTCTTTCTGTAACTGTTATTATTAAAGTATTACCATCTTTTCCAATTTGGACATCGTTAAACTGCTCAGTTGCAAAAAGAGATCTAGTAATGTCAGATGATTTTCTCGTATTAATCTTATCGCCAACACTTATAGGAATAACATTAAAAATACTTCCTGTTGAGACTCTTTGAAGGCCTATTATCCTAATATCTCCAACTAAAAATTCCTCAAATGCAAATAGTTGAGATGTTAATAAAAAGCTTAGTAAATATAATTTAAATGTTTTCAATTAAGTTCCTAGAAAAATCTTGATACGTCATTAAAAATGGCAAATATCATCAATGCACCGACCATAACTGCCCCACCGGTATAAATAAAATTTTCTGTTTTTTCTGATAAAGGCTTTCCTCTAACCGCCTCTATACCGAGAAGTGTTAGTTGACCTCCATCTAGAACAGGAATGGGTAGTAAATTGAGAACACCTAGACTAATACTAAGAAGAGCCATTAGATACATGAATGGGAGAAGCCCTGCTTGTGCAGTATTTCCAGCCATTTGAGCTATGCCTATAGGTCCGCTAAGGTTCTCAGCACCCATATTACCAGTCAGCATTTTTCCAATAAACTGGAGGGTCTTAATACTGAGATTGTATGTCTCATAAACACCTTTTGAAAAGGCTTGTAAAAATGATCTTTTTGTACCAAATGATACTCCTAATACACCAATCTCATCTCCTAAGTCATTGACACGAGATCCTATACTTACAGGTATATCAATTACATTATCATTTCTTAAAACTTTTATAGAAATATCTCTATTTGGCATAGATGATATAGATTCTCTTATATCACTTGCATAATCTATTCTTGAACTGCCTATGCTCAAGACAACATCATTAGCCTCAATCTTTGCAAGACTAGCAGGACCACCTGAAACCGTTTGACCAATTATTGGTTTCATTTTGTAATCTATAGTCAGGCCCAAATAAGCCAATGGCATGGTTTGTGATTCTGATGTTGGCAGAAAGTCTTCAACATAAATATTAACATTAACAATTTCATTAATATCTAGTCTCTTAATACCTAAATCTATATAGCCTGTTAATCCGGCGAGCGAAAGTAATTCTAAATTCAAATCTTTTGATTCATTTACATTTACAGAATTTATAGATGAGATTCTATCGCCAGGAAGAATAAATTGGTCAGAAGATTTAAGGACTATTGAGCTACCAACTTCTTTAATTACAGGAACTGTTTGAGGGTCCGGGGTATTTAAAAAGATTATAGAAAAAATAAAAATTGATAGAAGAAAGTTTGCCAATGGCCCAGCGATCATTATTGATGCTCTTTGCCATTTTGGTCTAGAGTCAAAAGTATTCTTTATCTGCTCTTCAGTTAATTGCTCTCTGACCTCTGGCTCTAATTCAATTAACCTATCAGTAATCATTGAAACATATCCACCTAAGGGTAAAAGAGATAAGGCAATTTCAGTTCCGTGCTTATCTAATCTTTTGTAAATAACCGGTCCCATTCCTAGAGAAAACCTCTGGACGTGGACTTTACACATTCTTGCAACTATGAAATGACCATACTCATGAATAGTAACTAGAACGCCCAAGAGGACTAGAAAGGATGCTATGTATATTAGTGCTGTCATAATTATTTTAAGTGAGGGATTTTACCACCTTCTCTGCCTCCCTGCGTGATTGATTATCTATTTCGTAAATTGCCTCTATACTTAAATTGTTAGACAAAGGCATCAAGTCAAAAGTTCTATAAATAACATCATAAATTTGACTAAACTTTATTTTATCTTCTAGAAAGCTTGCTACCGCAATTTCATTTGCTGCATTAAAGACAGTTCCAGAAGAGCCTCCAGAATTGCATATTTCTCTAGCTATATTAACTATATGAGCTCTGTCTTTAGGAAATTCTTGAAATGTTAGATCTAGGGAAGAAAAATCTATTTCTAAAAAATTAATAGGCAATCTATTTATTCCAGATAGTGCGTGAGATATTGGAACTCTCATATCAGGATTGCTCATCTGACATATGCTAGAACCATCTATATAAGTAACAATTGAATGAACTATGCTCTGTGGGTGAACAACTAACTTAAAGAACTTTTCATTTAAATCAAAAAGGTATTTTGCCTCAATAAGCTCAAGACATTTATTAACAAGTGTTGCGGAATCTATTGATATCTTTGATCCCATTTCCCAATTAGGATGCTTCAGCGCCTGTTCCTTAGTTACCATTTCAAGCTCATCTAGAGACTTGTTTATAAAAGGTCCCCCAGATGCGGTAATAATAATTTTGGAAACATCTTCTTTAGCCCTCTCTCCAACTAAGCATTGAAAAATTGCATTATGTTCACTATCTATAGGTATTACATTAGTATTGAATTCTTTAGCCAATGGTAAAATTATATCTCCAGCAACAACTATGCTTTCTTTATTAGCAAGAAGTATAGTTTTACCTGTTTTAGCGGCCATTAAGGTTGTCTCAAGACCGGAAAAACCAGATATAGCTGAGATAATTACATCAACCTTAGGATCATTTAATAAATTATGTAGCTCATCTTTTCCAGATAGAATTTCTGTCTTAGCGTGAACTTTTTCAATTAGCGTTTTTTGATGATTAGAATTTTCTATATAAGCATAATCAGGAAAGAATTTATTGGCGATATCTAAGGCTTTGTCAATATTTGAGTTAAATGCCATTCCGTAAAGATTTAAGCTCTCTGGATTTTGAAAGATAACATCAAGCGCACTATCACCAATACTGCCCGTTGCTCCAAGTAAAAGTATATTTTTCATTAGGCAAGGTAGCTAATTAAGACAACAAGGATAGGCATAGAAGGAAGATGTGAATCTATTCTATCTAAAATGCCTCCGTGGCCTGGGAGGATTGATCCCGTATCTTTAACTCCACTCTGCCTTTTAAGGAAGCTAAAAAAGTAATCTCCAGCAAAGGAAAAAAAAGATCCAATAATCAATAAAGGAATAATAAGCAAATTCATATTTAGAAGAAAGGATAGAATTACCCCAAACAATCCTGCTCCAATAACTCCTCCAATAAAACCTTCGACTGTTTTATTTGGGCTAATGTTTTTTAACAAAGGTGTCTTGCCCAAGGCGGAGCCAATCAAATAAGCGGAGCTATCAGAGATAGCTGAATTAAAAACAATAATTAAAAAAAGATAGAAATTAGATACTGCAAAAAAAGCATCATGGTTGACAAGAAAAATTGAGCTAGCGAAGAACCCCATAGGCAATGCAGATCTTAGAAATGTATTATTAAAAGAAATATTTTTAAATTTATCTAACTTGTTTGATATCAAGCAGAGGGTAAAAAATATCCATAATATAGAAATACCTAAAGTATAAAGAAATAAAAATTTAGATGAAAATGCTAGAAAAAAAGCTAAAAATGTAAGAATTGAAATAATATCTAATGTAAAGCCCTTGTCCTGCGAGTTTGCTCTCCATTCATATATTGCAAGAAGGGTTATTGCAGCAGTAGCAGCATAAAAAAAATATAAATTTTCTAAATAAATTAAGGTGACTAGAGGTAGAACTATTCCTAATCCTGTTAATGACCTAGTTATAAACTTTGATTTAAACTCTTTTTCCAAACCTTCTACTCACTTTTTTAAAATTTTCTATGCATTTAATAAAATCTTCTTTTGAAAAATCTGGCCAGTACTTATCAACAAATAATATTTCTGAATAAGCAACTTGATATAGAAGGAAGTTACTTATTCTCTTGTCGCCGCCGGTTCTGATTAATAAATCAATGTCACTTACAGGCGAGCAAGAGTATTCATTTATAAGATCTTCATTTATATCCGATAACTGAATTTTTCCCTGCTGGACTCTTAAAGAAATTTCTTTTGTTAAGTCTACAATATCTTGTCTTCCACCATAACCAAGAGCTACATTTAATTGTAATGAAGGATTTTCAGAAAATGTATTATTTTCTGCTTCATTAATTTTTTTTATTATTTTTTTCCCGAAGTCGCCTGTGTGACCAAAGAACTTTAGCTTAACTTTTTGCTCTATAAGTTCAGGTACTTGTTCTTCAATAGCCTTGAGTACTAATTGTTTTATTGCCGCTACTTCCGCCTTTGGTCGAGACCAATTCTCAGAACTAAATGCGTATAGTGTTAATGAATCGATCTTTTGCCTCACGGATTCCTCAACTATAGCTCTAACAACCTCGACTCCTTGTTTATGACCTTTACTAACATTTAAAGAGTTAGCAATAGCCCACCGACCATTACCATCCATAATAATTGCAATATTTTTAGGAGTTTTTCGGGATTTTTTTTTGATTATGTTAGCCATGGTTGGCTATCTAAATTTCTAATAAGTCAGATTCTTTATTTTTCAACTCTAAATCTATAAGACCAATAAATTTATTAGTTTCTTTTTGGATAAGATCCTCTAGTCGCTTCAGGTCATCTTCAGACATATCACCAGCTGACTGGCTTTCTTTAGCTTCTTGATTGGCATCTCTTCTTCCATTTCTAATAGATACCCTGGCATTTTCAGCCTCAGATCTTGCTTGCTTGATATAATCCTGTCTTGTCTCTTCAGTTAAAGTGGGCATAGTAACTCTAATTAAATCTGATGAAGTGCTAGGATTTAGACCTAGATTTGCATTCATAATAGCTTTTTCTATCTCAGGTATTAAGCTTTTATCCCATGGCGAGATAACTAATGACCTTCCCTCTTCAACATTAATATTTGCTGCTTGGTTTAAAGCCGTCAAGTTACCATAGTAGTCAATTTTTACATCATCCAGTAAAGAAGGATTAGCTCTACCTGTTCTAATTTTATTAAATGCTTGATGTAGTGATGAAAGTGATTTATCCATTCTCTCGGAAGTCTTATTAATTAAATCATTCATATTATGATATTAACGTACCTATTTTCTCTCCGCAAACTATATCTTTCAAAGCATTTGGGGTATTAACATTAAAAACTCTAATTGGTAGATGGTGGTCTCTTGCAAGTGTTAACGCTGTAGCATCCATTACCTTTAAATTTTTTGATATAGCTTCATCAAATGATAATTCTGGATAAAATTTTGCATTTTTGTTTATCTCAGGATCTGCATCGTAAACGCCATCAACTCTAGTTGCTTTGAGCATTAGTTCGGATTGAGTTTCAATTGCTCTAAGGCATCCAGCTGTATCTGTTGTAAAGAATGGGTTGCCTGTACCTGCTGTAAAAATAACAACATACCCATCACTTAAAAGTTGGATCGCAAGTCTTCTATCATAATGCTCAACCAAGCCACCCATAGGGATAGCAGACATAACTCTAGTTTTAATACCAGCTCTTTCTAAAGAATCTCTTAAGGCAATACCATTCATGACTGTTGCAAGCATACCCATATGATCGCCTGCGACTCTATCCATGCCAGCTTTGCTTAATTTCTCGCCTCTAAAAAGATTTCCCCCGCCAATAACTATACCTATTTGAACTCCGAGCTCTGTGCAAGAGCCAACTGAAGCGGCCATACTATCTAGGATTTTAGGATCTATTCCGTGCTCATCATCACCAGCAACAGACTCTCCGCTAAATTTTACGAGGATTCTTTTGTGTGAAAGTGTAGACATTAAATTATTTTAACTGCTCAGCTACCTCATCGGCAAAACTCATAGTTGAGACCTCGATCCCTTCACCCACTTTAAGTCTAGAGAAAGATTCAATTTTTGCATTATTAGCTTCTAGTAATTTTTCAATAGAAGTATCTGGGTCTTTAACAAATCCCTGAGACATCAAAGAAACTTCAGATAAAAATCTATTTAACTTACCTTCAATCATTTTTTCCATGATCTCTTGGGGCTTTCCTGATTCTTCTGCTTGAACTAAATATATTGCTTTCTCTCTTTCAAGAACCTTAGGATCAATGTCATCTTGAGATAGACATAAAGGATTAAAGGCTGCGACATGCATTGCAATATCCTTTGCAAGAGCTTCATCTCCACCAGAGACAACTACAAGAGCTCCAAGCTTAGAGTCTGAATGAAGGTAAACTCCTGCACTCATATCTTTACCAACACTTAATGTTTCAAGTCTTCTTAATTGAATATTTTCACCAATAGTTTGAATCAAAGCCTTTCTCTTTTCTTCTATCTCTGAGTTTTCAAATTCAGAGATATCATCAACTTTCTTAGATGATATGTATTTATGAACTTCGTCTGTAAAAGCCATAAAGTTACTATCTTTGATAGCAAAGTCAGTCTCAGAATTTATTTCTATTAAAGTAGCGAAGCCATCACCTTGAGAGGTTCTTAAAATACCATCTGCTGCAACTCTAGAAGCTTTTTTCTCAGCTTTTAATGCGCTATTCGATCTTAATAAATCTAAGGCTTTCTCTATATCTCCATCGCATTCAACAAGTGCTTTTTTGCATTCCATCATAGCAACACCCGTCATATCTCTTAACTCTTTTACTTGAGATGCTTTAACTTCCATTTTTACTTTTCTTCCTTATCTTTTGTTTCTTCAACTGCAACTTCTTCAACTGCAACTTCTTCAACTGCAACTTCTTCAACTGCAACTTCTTCAACT